>JAFXHB010000014.1 GCA_017536605.1 Alistipes sp. | reverse complement strand
GGCCAATGGCTAATAGCTAATAGCTAATAATATGGATAGAAGAATTGAGAGCGACAGCGAGTTCGAGGGCAGAATACGCCCGCAGGAGTTAGAGCAATTTTCGGGTCAAGAGAAGATTGTCGAGAACTTGCGTGTCTTTATCAAGGCGGCACTGATGCGTGGCGACTCGCTTGACCACACCCTCTTGCACGGACCTCCGGGACTCGGCAAGACCACGTTGGCAAACATCATAGCCAACGAGATGGGGGCACAGTTGAAGGTTACATCGGGACCTGTGCTTGACAAGCCGGGCGACCTCGCAGGACTCTTGACAAACCTCTCGGCAGGCGACGTTCTCTTTATTGACGAGATTCACCGACTCTCCCCTATTGTCGAGGAGTATCTCTACTCGGCGATGGAGGATTTCAAGATAGATATTGTGCTGGATAAAGGACCATCGGCGCGTTCCATTCAGATTGAACTTGCTCCATTTACCCTTATCGGAGCAACGACACGAAGTGGTCTTTTGACCTCGCCTTTGCGTGCGCGATTTGGTATTCAGTGCCACTTGGAGTACTACGATTCGCAGGTGTTGAGCCGCATCGTGAAGCGTTCTGCCACAATTTTGGGCGTTTCGATTGACGATGATGCTGCACTTGAAATAGCGTTGCGTTCGCGCGGTACTCCGCGTATTGTCAATTCGCTTCTGCGCCGTGTGCGCGACTTTGCGATGGTTAAGGGCGAGGGTTGCATTGACCTCGCGATTACACGAATGGCATTGGAGGCACTCAACATTGACTCACGCGGTTTGGATATGATGGACAACAAGATACTCTCCACCATAATCGCCAAGTTCAATGGTGGTCCTGTCGGACTGAACACCATCGCTACGGCGGTTAGCGAGGATGCCGGCACGATAGAGGAGGTCTATGAGCCATTCCTCATCAAGGAGGGATTCTTGAAGCGTACACCGCGTGGTCGCGAGGCTACGGAGTTGGCATACAAGCACTTGGGACTTACTGCCCCTGAACGAGAAGGCGAACTTTTCTAAACACACGAAGTATCTATGCTCAAAGGTTTTATATTTGATATGGACGGTACGATGGTTGATAATATCGCGTACCACTTTCGCTCTTTTGATGAATATGTAAAGCGCAAGGGGTTGAAGTTACAGACACCATTCTCGTTGCGTTTCAGCGGTATGCACAGCGCAGAGATATTTGCCATTGTGCTTGGCGAGGAGCAGATGAAGAACTACACCATTGAGGAGTTGGAGCGCGGAAAAGAGGCGACCTACCGAGAGATTTACAGCGGAAATGTAAAGCCCGTAGAGGGACTTATAGAGTTGCTCAAAGCGGCGAAAGAGGCGGGTATAAAGTGCGCTATCGGTTCGTCGGGTTGTCGCGATAATGTAGAGTTCATAATCAACGAGTTAGGCATACGCAACTTGATTGAAGTATCTATCAGCGGAAGTGATGTTTCGCACGGAAAACCCAACCCCGAAATCTTCCAGAAAGCCGCAGCAGCAATGGGGCTTAAAAATGAGGAGTGCATCGTGTTTGAAGATGCTGTCGTGGGGATTGAAGCGGGCATAAAGGCGGGCAGCAAGTGCATCGGCATCACCACCACCGTTTCGGCAGAGGAGCTCTCCAAGCAGGGCGCAGAGTTTTGTCTTCCGGACTACACCTCGCTCACAATAGAGCAGTTGCAAAGGCTCCTATAAGAAGTTTTCAAGCCCATCAAGGGCGACCTCTCTATCCTCAACTGCACCAATAGCGGTTGGGAGTATCAAATGCAGGGCATCGCCCCTGCGTTTTTTATCTCCGCCGATGGCCTTCAACATCGCCTTGCGCTCAATCGGCAACTCAACATCAAAGCCGTAGCGTTCAATCAGCGCGAAGATACGCTTCGCATCAACATCGGAGATTAGATTATGCTCCAACGCCTTGCGTGTCATATAGTAGATTCCGATAGCAACTGCCTCTCCGTGAGAGTAGTTAGAGGACTCTTTCTCTATTGCGTGAGCAACAGTATGTCCGAGGTTCAGTATGCGACGACAGCCAGCCTCGCGCTCATCTTGCGCCACAACCGACGCCTTGACACGCACACAGCGCGTAACCACATCTGTAAGCAGTGATTTATCCTCGCGCAGAGCCTCAAACGTACCCCTCTCCAACATCTCAAAGAGTTCGGCATCGCCTAATATCGCGGTCTTAATCACCTCTGCCAATCCTGCGCGAAACTCTCTATCCGGCAGAGTGTGCAGCAACGACACATCGCATATTACGAACTGCGGCTGTGAGAATGTGCCGACCATATTTTTATAGCCACCTATATTCACTCCATTCTTACCACCCACCGAGGCATCAACAGCTCCGAGCAAGGTTGTTGTAACGAAGCCAAACTCAACACCGCGCATATAGGTTGAGGCAACGAAGCCCGCAATATCGGTTACGACACCGCCACCAACACCAAGAATAAAAGTGGTGCGGTCTGCGCCAAGTTCTATCAGGCGGCGATAGACACCATCAAGCATCGCAAGGCTCTTTGCCGACTCACCGCGCCCGACAAGTATCGTATCGTAGGGGGCAATAAGTTCGTGTTGCAGGCAATCTACACCCGTATCCGATATAACGATAACACGTCTTTCCGGGAGCAACTCCGCGAGAAGTGCGCCCGCGTCGCCAATATATACACGGCTCTTTGAAGTAATCTCTATGGTGTCCAACATAAAATAATCGTGTGATTAGTTTGACAAAATTAACGATTTTTGATTTATAATTACTAATTTTGCGCGTTAATTATATAAAAGGTATGCAAAATTTACGCAATATCGCTATCATCGCACACGTCGATCACGGAAAAACGACCTTGGTCGATAAGATGATTATGGCAGGAAATCTCTTGCGAGAGCCTTCAAAGACAGGCGACCTCGTACTTGACAACAACGACTTGGAGCGCGAGAGAGGTATAACAATTCTTTCAAAGAACGTTTCGGTTGTATATAAAGATTACAAAATCAACATTATAGACACCCCCGGACACGCCGACTTCGGTGGCGAGGTGGAGCGCGTATTGAATATGTGCGACGGCGTGCTGTTGTTGGTTGATGCCTTTGAGGGTACAATGCCTCAAACTCGCTTCGTATTGCAGAAGGCACTCGCACTCGGCAAGAAGCCTATCGTGGTTATCAACAAGGTGGATAAGCCGAATTGTCGTCCGGAGGTTGTAAATGAGCAGGTATTTGATTTGATGTTTACGCTCGATGCAACGGAGGAGCAACTTGACTACAAGACAATCTACGGCTCGGCAAAGCAGGGGTGGATGTCGCACAAGTGGAACGAGAAGACCGACAGTATTGTGCCACTGCTTGATGCTATTATTGACGAGATACCTGCACCGACAGTTAGCGAAGGAACGCCACAGTTGCTCGTTACATCGCTTGAATACTCTTCGTATATCGGTCGTATTGCCGTAGGAAAACTTACACGCGGAACGCTCCTCAACGGGCAGAACGTTACCCTCGCAAAGCGCGATGGCAAGACTCTCGTCAAGACCAAGATTAAGGACTTGATGGTATTTGACGGTCTGGGCAAGAAGAAGGTTGAGAAGGTTGAGTGTGGCGAGATTTGCGCCTTGGTAAGTATTGAGGGCTTTGAGATTGGAGATACAATCTGCGACTTTGAGAATCCGGAGCCACTCCCACCAATCAAGATTGACGAGCCGACGATGTCGATGCTT
>JAFXHB010000013.1 GCA_017536605.1 Alistipes sp. | reverse complement strand
TTCTTGCAGTTGTTCCGCGTCAATATCCTGCGCATCACAATTCTGTCGGGTACCTTTGCCTTGGCATTGGCATTCGCAGGTAATGACCTTGTGAACTTTATCGGTGTGCCGATTGCAGGTGTCGAGATATTCACTGCAAAGATGGCGGGTGCGACAGATGCAGCGATTATGGCCGACCTTGCGAAGGAGTCTTCCGCATCAAACAGTTTGATGAATTTGGATTTCAGCAATATCTTCGCCTCAAATACAATCTACATCATCATCGCAGGTCTTATAATGGTTATCACCCTTTGGACCTCGCGCAAGGCGATGAACGTATCGCAGACAGAGTTGTCGCTCTCGTCTGCCGATGGAGGTGGCGACAAGCAGTTCTCCTCGTCGGTCTTTTCGCGTGCGTTGGTGCGTGGTGCGGTAAATCTCTCGCGTGTATTTGAGAAGGTTGCCCCTGCACCTGTAAAGAGATTTATTGAGAAGCGTTTTGAGTGGGCCGATATTGAGCATAGTGGCGCACCTTACGATATGATTCGTGCAACCGTAAACCTTACGACGGCTTCGTTGCTTATCGCTATCGGTACATCGTTGAAACTGCCTCTCTCAACCACCTACGTATGCTTTATGGTGGCGATGGGCTCTTCGTTAGCGGATAAGGCTTGGGGACGTGAGAGTGCCGTATATCGTATCACGGGCGTATTCACCGTTGTTATGGGTTGGTTCGTAACGGGCTTTGGAGGCTTTATCATCGCCTTCGGACTCGGGCTCTTGTTGATGTGGGGTGATATCTGGGCATTCGTTGCTATCACTATACTCTGCCTCTATATGTTTATCCACAGCAACTTTATGCCTAAAAAGAAGAAGGAGGAGAAGAAGAATGATGCCGAAGCACGTGAAAATCTTGTAAACAATACGATGACTGCCGTCTCCGACACCATCAAATCTACGACACGCATCTACAACCGCACAATCGTTGCACTGATGAAGGAGAATCGCAAGGCGTTGAAGGAACTCTCCACCGAGGCGAACGAGATGTACGAAGAGAATCGTCGTCTGAAATACTCTATCGCCACAACCTTGCGTACCACCTACGGCTCAAATCTCAACCTCTCGCTCTACTACGTGCAGATTCTTGACTACCTGAACGAGATGACCAAGTCGCTGGTACACATTACACGCCCTGCGTTTGAGCATATTGACAACAACCACACAGGTTTGAGTCAAGTGCAGACCGAGAGTCTGATGTCGATAAATGCCGATGTGAATGAGATCTACTCGCGTATTATATATATGTTTACCTCAAACGACTTCTCAACCATTGACGAGGTACTCACGATGCGCGACAACCTCTTTGAGCGACTCGCCAAGGCAACCAAGGAGGAGTTGGCCCGCATCACCAACGGAGAGTCCAACTCTCGCTCCGGAATGCTCTACCTCGGTATCATCTCCGAGACCAAGACGATGGTGTTGCAGTCGCGCAACCTTCTGAAAACGCGCCGCTACTTTATTGAGCAGGAGGGCAAGGTTATTCACCAGAAGCGCATCTACGAGTAGAGCCGTTTCGCCTCTGACAAAAGCCACCGAGCATTTCGCTACGGTGGCTTTTTAGCTATTAGCGGGTTTGATAGGAATTATAGGAGTTATAGGAGTTATAGGAATTATAGGTTTGCGCGAACCCTATATATCCTATATTTCCTATAAATCCTATCGTTGCGCCTCTAACGACCTTAACGCCCCTAACGCCCCTAATCAACCCGCCTCGTTTTGTAAAAATTTCGGAAATTTTGAAAAAAAAGAGGAAAAGAGTTTGCAGTTACAAAAAATGTTTGTAATTTTATTGAACATTTCGGCGACGAATTCAAAAAGAACACTTAAAACTTATAGATTTATTATGAAAACTTATTCACCAAAAGAGATCAAGAACATCGTCCTGATCGGCGCTCCGGGCGCAGGTAAGACGACCTTGGCGGAGGCTATGGCTTACGAAGGCAAAGTCATTGACCGCAGAGGTAGCATTGAGAACAATAACACATTGTCGGACAACACCGATATTGAGCACGAATACAAGCGTTCAATCTACGCAACCACACTCTTCACAGAGTTTATGGGTCGCAAACTCAACATCATCGACTGTCCGGGTTCTGACGACTTCTGCGGTAACCTATTCTCCGCTTTCAAGGTGGGCGACGTAGGTGTGATGCTCGTGAATGCACAGACCGGCTGGGAGGTTGGCAACGTGATTCAGGGACGCTATGCCCGCATCTTGAATAAGCCTCTTATCGCTGTTGTAAATCAACTTGATGCAGAGAAGGCATCTTATGAAAACGCGCTTGAAACAATGCGCGCACAGGCTTCGGTTAAGCCTGTAATCGTACAGTATCCTGTAAATCAGGGCGTGGGCTTTGACTCGTTCATTGACGTTCTGATGATGAAGATGTATCGCTTCACCGACGAGAACGGAACTCGCGAGGAGTTGGATATTCCTGAAAGCGAGATGGAGAAGGCGAAGGCGTTGAACCTCGAACTTATCGAGACCGCTGCCGAACACGATGACGCTCTGATGGAGTTGTACTTTGAGAAGGGTACTTTGACACAGGACGATATTCGTTCGGGTTTGAAGATTGGCGTTGCGAAGCGTAAGGCTATGCCTGTATTCTGCGCAAGCGGCAAGAAGGATATTGGTACAAAGCGTCTGATGGAGTTTATCATCAACGTGGCTCCGGGCCCAACCGTAGCCCCTGCGTTCCTCACCACTACCGGCGAGGAGATTACAGCCGACGAGACTGCTCCTGCTGCGCTCTTCGTATTCAAGTCGCAGATTGAGGGACACATCGGCGAAATCAACTACTTCCGTGTTATCCGTGGCAAATTGACCGAGGGTATGGAGTTGGTGAACTCACGCACAGGCAATAAGGAGAAATTGACTCAAATCTTTGCCGTAGCAGGTAAGAACCGTATCAAGGTTTCGGAGTTGTCGGCAGGTGATATTGGTTGCACCGTGAAGTTGAAGGGTACTCGCACAAACGACACCTTGGCTGCTCCGGCTTCCCCTATCACATTGGAGCCTATCGTATTCCCAGAGCCACGCTACCGCGCTGCCGTGAAGGCAAAGGTGCAGGCTGACGAGGAGAAGTTGGGTAAGGTATTGCTTGATGCACGCTTTGAGGACCCAACAATCTTGGTTGAATACTCAAAGGAGTTGAAGCAGACCATTATTCAGGGTCAGGGTGAGCACCATCTCAACATCCTCCGCAACCGCATTTTGGCTGACAGCAAGATAGATATGGAGTTCTTCGCACCGAAGATTCCTTATCGCGAGACCATTACCAAGGTGGCACAGGCAGACTACCGCCACAAGAAGCAGTCGGGCGGTGCCGGTCAGTTCGGTGAGGTACATATGGTTATCGAGCCTTACTATGATGGTATTGAGGAGCCAACCAAGTATAAGGTAAACGGCAAGGATATTACCGTAAATATCAAGGGTAAGGAGGAGTATGACCTTGAATGGGGCGGCAAACTCCAATACTACAACTCTATTGTCGGTGGTGCTATTGACGCTCGCTTTATGCCGGCTATCTTGAAGGGTATTATGGAGAAGATGGACGAGGGTCCATTGACCGGCTCGTATGCTCGCGATATCCGCGTAATCATCTACGACGGTAAGATGCACCCGGTAGATTCAAACGAAATCTCGTTTAAGTTGGCTGCCCGCAACGCATTCAAGGAGGCGTTCCGCAATGCAGGTCCGAAGATTATGGAGCCTATCTACAATGTAGAGGTACTCACTCCATCGGACTATATGGGTTCGGTTATGAGCGACCTTCAAAATCGTCGCGCGATGATTATGGGTATGGAGTCGGATAAGGGCTTCGACCGCTTGAACGCACGTGTGCCATTGGCAGAGTTGTATCGCTACTCAACAACCCTCTCGTCTTTGACTTCGGGTGCAGCAACCTACACTATGAAGTTTGATTCGTACGAGCAGGTACCAAGCGATGTACAGGATAAGTTGTTGAAGGCTTACACCGACACAGATGAGGAATAAACCCCAACCAATCTAATTCATAAGCATTTTTTTGAGAGAGGTCGAGCGCAATGCCCGACCTCTCCGTTTTTTTGATGTATGAGCAGAAAAATGGGGCTTATTTGATGATATCCGTCAATTTGATTTCAAGCGCAGTGCATATAATACATAGCGTTTTGAGCGTAACATTCGTACGTCCCGCCTCAATGCGACTTAAATTCGACCGTTCAATGTTGCAACGATAAGCAACCTCTTGAACCGTCAATTTCTTCATACGCCTAACCTCTTTTATGCGACGAGTAACATCGCGCAAGACAATCTGATAATCAACCATAAAGTCAAAAAAATTAAAAAAAATTTGGTAATGCAAAGTTTTGTATTTATATTTGCACCGTGCGTATCATATATGATACCTTAATGTTTTTATAATTTGGAGAACGTAAAGGGGGCTTATATGACGGACTTTATTAGCAGTATTGCATAATTATATATATAGGTATACAAACTTTTTATTAACAACTTTATTTTTTAACGTATGAAAAAAGGTACTTTATTTAAGAGGATACCACTGCTTCTGGGAGGAGTAATGGTATTGGTGTCAAGTTGCGGTATGAAGGATGATATTGCAGATTTGACAAACCGTGTAGATGCGCTTGAAGGGAAGGTTGCTACCGTTCAAGAGCAGGTTTCAGCACTTCAATCCTCGGTTGAGGATCTAAAAGAATTTGACAAGACGTTGAGCGGTCGCATTGACGAACTAAAAGCGGCAGACAAGGCTATTGGCGAGCGCATTGACGGGTTGAAGAAGGAGTTAGAGGACAAAATCACTGCTCTTGACACAAGACTCTCCGGCGAACTTTCAACACTTACCGGAACAGTTGATGAGTGGAAGCAAAAGACTCAAAAGAATGCAGATGACATCGCTTCAATACTCAAAACCATTGGTCAGATTGAGGGTAATCTTGCCAAGTTAGATGACACTTTTGCTACCGATAGCGCACTTAAAGAGGCTATTGAGAGTACAAAAGAGTCGCTCACAAAGAGTTTGACCGAGGCATTTCAGGAGGCGTTGATGCAATATGCAACCATTGCCGCCCTTCAAGAGGTGCAGAGTGATATTGACGAGGTGTCGAGTCAATTAGACGACATAGAGAAGGAGTACAAAAAGGCTATAAATGATGCTTTGGACGCTGCGTTGGCAAATGACGGCAAAATCACATCTAAAATCAACTCAATGATTAACAACGCAGTAAAATCTCTGAACAGCCGTATAGATGCTCTTGAGGCAGACATCGAAGCTCTGCTTGCGCGCGTTCAAAGTATCGTTTTTGTACCTGATTTCAGTGATGGCAAGGCTACCATTAAGTATGCTATGGTAGGCACAACGCTTGTAGAGGCACAATCCGTACTCCAATATCAGGTATATCCGGCTGAATGTGCAAAAGCAATCAAGAAGGAGCAACTCTCGTTCATATTCAAGGAGGTTGCAACACGTGCCAACAACCCTGAATTGGATATTGTTAAGGTTGAGCAGGTTGAGGATTCAGAGGGCATTATAAATGTATATGTTAATGCTCGCAACCTCTCGGCAGATTTCTACAAAGATGCTGCTTCTGTAAGTTATTCTGCTTCGCTCGTTTTGGACGATCAGAAGGCTATCAACATCGCTTCAAGTTACACCAACCTCATCGCCGTAAAGAGTGGTGATGTAGAGAAAATCGGTGTTGAGATTAAAGATGCAACCCCTAACGCATATCAGATCGAGTACACAGACCTCAAAACCAAGCAGGTGGTTCTCAAAGACCATAGCGTTAAGTTCAACATTAACGGTGCGAGCGAGTGGTTCATTCTTGATGAGATGAAGAGCAAGGGTTACGACTTGTCTATTGCATCACAAGTTGCATACACCCTCAACGACACCTCAAAACCTAACGTATTTAACAACACCGTTACCGACGGTAAGGTTGTTGTAAATCTTAAAGAGGAGAAGAAAGACGCTGTTGGTCTTATCGAGACCATTACCTACACCTACACCGTAGGCGATGTTGTTGTTTCAACCGATGCTACCGTAGAGGTTGTTAAGATTCAGGGTGCTATCGCTATCCTTGCTAACGATATTGTTTGGAACTTTGCAGAGGATGCGTCAAGCGATGCTGGCATTTCGGCTACATCTTCACTTGACAAGGTAACAATTGACGCGAAGAACACCAAACTTCCAACAGAGACCGATTACGCTGCTGTTATTGCCGGCACACTCAAATCTACCGAGATTTTGGTTGATAACGCTGCCGTTACAGGTGTTACCGCTACATTTGGTGGCACTACCGCAGAGCCTACTCTCTTGTTGGAGGGCTTTGAGTGGGGCAAGGTATATACTGTTAAGGCTGTATACTCGTTGAGCAACATTGATGTAACAATCTCTACTACTGTTAAGACTGTTGATCGCTCACGCGAGGTTATCAAACTCGTCCTCAAAACAGAGGAGCGTCCTCTTGCATACCAGCTTGACTTCACAACCGAGAAGGAGAGCCTTCACGCAATCTATGAGGGTGCAAAATCGTATCTTGGTGAGATGACAGAGGCAGACTTCTTGCTCAACATTGTTAGCACAACCACAAACCTCTACAAGGTAGATGCTCTTACCGTAAATGGTGTAGATGCCTCTTCGTTGAGCTCAAAGTTGATGATTGCTGCCGATGGCGCAACAATCTCTGCACGCTACCTTTACAGCGACTTTGCAAAGACAGAGATGGGTATTGACTTCGTATTGAATATGACTACTTGGTATGGTCAGAAGATTGAGATTTCAAAGAGAGTAAATCTCGTAGCACCTATCTACGACTTCAAGCACCTCACATCGTGGGTTGTATTCAACTCAAAGAGCGACTGCTACTCGAACATCATTCCTAACTACAGTCCAAACATTGAGTCGGCTGCACTCGAATTCTTCAGTGTAAACGATATCGATATGGAGGTTGCATTTGACGTAGTAGATGCTGCCGGTGTTCCTGTTGCTGACCTTGCAGCGGCTCACTTGAAGCAGGTATTCTCAACTACCGATATCAACTGTACAATGACTGACAACAAACTCAGCTACACTTCAAAGGCAGCAGAGGTACCTGTTGTAGGTAAACTCTTCTTTGAGACAGGTGTATCGGGCGAGTGGATTGAACTTGACACGAAGTTCGCAACCGACTACGCTAACTATGTTGTCAAGAAGTACGATCCAATCGGTGTTCTCACTGTAACAAATGATACTATCAACCTCTCCGAGGCTAAAACATATTACAGCAACACTTGGGAGCGTCTTGGATTGAAAGACTACCGTAACGGTCTGCCAAACTACGACCTTATCAGCAATGGTGCTTGGGTTATTGGCGATGGTAGCAACGGCTTTATGAATGGCAAGTCTGTTGTGGATATCTACGGTCTTTCTATCTCGTTCCAGATTGACAACGACACTGTTCCTGCCGAGTTGAAGGATAAGATTGCCTTCTCGAATGGTGTGTTGTCATTCAACAACGGAGCGCAGTTGCAACTCCAAAAGGAGGTTAAGATTCGTGTTGTCATCACAGTATCTTACCCACAAGGTGTGAAGAGTGCAGAAAGCTTCATAACAATTCGTTAATCAACGATTGTAGTAATTAACAAAGGGTGTGTCTTTTCGACACACCCTTTTTATTTGAAGTTGTATAACAAGAGGGGCGATTCTCTTTATCTAACAGGTGGAATTAATATAAACTACGATATAAGATTATAGAGGAATGTTACACCGATAAGTATTGGGCAAACCCACCTCAACAAAAAGAGCAACACCGAAAAGAGTGGTGCGCGGAGTGTGCCGCCATTGGATATTGCGTTCTTAAAATCAGAGCGTTTGAATACCCAGCCGGCAAAAATTGCTGTAAGAAGTCCGCCAAGAGGCATAAGAACATTAGCCGATATCTTATCAAAGAGGTCAAAAAACATACCCGACCAGAGGCATAAGATTGACGCTACAATAGCAATCAAAGTGGATAACCTCGCGCTATGCTTACGCGAAATGTTGTGTTGCTCCTGAAAATACTCGGTTATAACCTCGTAGAATGTTATCGTAGAGGTCAGCGCAGCCATCGCAATAAGCAGGAAGAAGATTGCCGACCACAACTCCGGCATCGACATATCCTTGAAGACAAACGGCAAGGTCTCAAAAATAAGTGTAGGTCCCTGCTCCGGCTTCAAGCCCTCAACACTAAACACCGCCGGAAAGATTATCATACCCGACAAGATAGCCACAAAGAAGGTCATCATAGATGCCGACCAAGCAGTTGTTGAGAGGTTTGTACCCCTCTTGAAGTAGGAGGAGAAGGTTATCAGGCAGCCCAAGCCTACCGAGAGCGAGAAGAACGCCTGACCTATCGCCTCAACGATGGTTTTAACCTCAAACATCTTCGTAAAATCGGGCTTAAAGAGGAACTCGTAGCCCTTCATCGCACCCGGCATCATCGCCGAACGCACCGCCATCACCAACATCATCACAAAGAGTATAGGCATAATCCACTCCGCTGTACGCTCCAACCCTTTACGCACGCCACGAGCCACCACAATATGGGTTAAAAGGAGAAAGACCATCGTATAGAAGGGCTCCTTCCACGAATCGGCAAATTGACTAAATATGGTGGAGAACTCTTCGCCCGAATAGAGCGTTCCGTCAATAGAGGCGAAGAAGTAGTAGAGCGACCAACCCGCCACAATATAGTAGTAGCCCGATATTAGCACCGAAACCAAGATACTATTGTATCCCAAGAATTTCCACCTCTTGGAGAGTGAGGCGTACGCCTTCACTACACCCTTGCGGGTATGCGTGCCTATGCTGAACTCTGCCAACATCACGGGGATACCGAGTATCAGCACACATATCAGGTAGAGCAGCACAAATGCTCCTCCACCATTCTCGCCAGCAATATATGGAAATCTCCAAATGCTACCCAGACCGATAGCACTTCCTGCGGCAACCAACACCGCACCTATTTTACTACCAAATGACTCATTATTCTGTTCCATCTCCTAACCTACTAACCTACTAACCTACTAACCTATTTTAGCCATTAGCCCTTAGCCCTTAGCTAATTCTGCATTTTGCATTCTGCATTTTGCATTTTCAAAATCACGCTCACTCGCGCCACCTTTCCTCCCAGCGGTGGAGCAACTTTCGTAACCCGACACTCCGTCTCGCAAATCTGCGGAAAACGAGCGTGCAGTGCCTCTATGATGTTCTGTGCTACGCGCTCTATGGTGTGCTGTGTGCGCTGCATCTCCTCGCGCACCACCTCATAGACCGTCAGATAGTTCACCGCCTT
>JAFXHB010000012.1 GCA_017536605.1 Alistipes sp. | reverse complement strand
TGATAAGAATACATCTATTATAGAATAGTTATTATAAGTAATTATAGATTTAATTAATAAAGAATTAAAGAGATAAGAAGAGAAATATAATAAGAGAACAAATAGTTAGGAACAATCTCAATTATATTGTTGATAATAAGAGTATTATAAGGATTGTTAATTACACTATTGAAATCAGGTAGAAGAAACCTTTGAGTACACTTTGCCAGGTGAAAGATTTAGGCTACTTTTGCAGATACAAGGCACTATTTTTCTGAGACCTATATGTGACCATATGGTAAAAAATAGTGGTTGAAATGGTCTGTAAATACTTGTAGTAAGGATTTTAAGGAGTGAACAACATCCCCATCTTCCACCCGAACAAAACAAACGAAGCAAGGAGATGTCGCAAAGCGGCATCTTTTTGTTTTTATACCTTTGGCGCAAACTTGTTTGCGGACAAGAAGGTGTAAAGACAAAAGAGGTTGCATAGCAACTCCTTGCGGAGTACAGTAAAGTTCGGAAGTGCCCCCGCGGCGAGCGGAGGGGAAAGACGAGCAGCGCATTGCGCTACGAAGTCAATCCCATCTTCAAAAACAAGTTGATACCCTCCCCCCCCAAAAAAAAAGTAGAAAAGCCCTCCATTTTGGCTACTCCGCAAACCCATTTCGCGCCCTTTACAGGCAAGTTTATTCAATAAATATCATTTTGTATTCGCATCATTATCTTGATATTAAAAATTTTTTATACCTTTGCTTGTTAAATAGTATGTCAATACGAGTTTTATGTCGGAATATAAACTAAAAATAGGCATTACACAGGGCGATACCAACGGTATCGGTTGGGAGATTATTCTAAAATCTCTTGCCCACTCCTCTATGGTGGAGATATTCACCCCCGTAGTATATGGAGCGAAGCATATTGCCGAGTTCTATATGCGTGGGTTGGAAGATTTTGAGCCGATACAGTTCAACATCTGCACCTCGGCAGCAGAGGCGCGACGTGGCAAGATAAACCTTGTGGAGTGTGGTGCAAAAGATACACGCATTGAGGTCGGACACGCTACCGAAGCCTCTGCACAGCAGGCTCTTGATGCCCTTGAAAAGGCGAGCGCAGACCTCGTAGCGGGCGATTTGGCGGCGGTGGTAACCGCCCCAATAAGCAAGGAGGCGATGCAGAAGGTGGGCTTCGGCTTTACAGGACACACCGAGTATTTCGCCTCAAAGGCAGAGGGCTCTCCGATGATGATTATGTGCAGCAATGCACTTCGTGTAGCCTTGCAGACGGTGCATATCCCCGTAGATAAGGTTGCCGAGTCGCTCTCGACCGAAGCGATTGTTGAGTCGTTGCAATCGTTGCGTCAGACATTGAAGCAGGACTTCGGAGTTGTGGAGCCTCGCATAGCAGTTCTATCATTAAACCCTCACGCAGGCGACGGTGGTCTGCTTGGCTCGGAGGAGGAGGAGATTATACGCCCTGCCATACAGGAGGCGGCAAAACAGAATATCCTCGCCTTTGGACCTATGGCGGCAGATGGTCTTTTCGCAAGTGGCGGATATGCGAAGTACGACGCTATACTTGCGATGTACCACGACCAAGGGCTGACACCTTTCAAGGCTCTCTCGCCGGAGGGTGTAAATGTAACTGCGGGCTTAAACATTGTTCGCACCTCGCCCGACCACGGTACAGCCTACGACATCGCCGGCAAGGACGTTGCCGATGCGCAGTCGATGCGTAACGCCATCTACGAGGCGATAGATATTGTTCGTCGTCGTAGCGACTATGAGTATTGGAGCCGCAACCCGCTGGAACACTTTGAGCGCGAGAAGGGGCGCGATATCTCCGTAAGCGACTTGAAGGAGATACAGGTTGAGGAGTAGTAGAGAAGATGAATTTAGCGCAACTGGGAGGTAATCCGTCTCGTTATTGTGGAGCCTCGAAGGCGCAAAACATAAACAATTAAAAACTTATAAAAGCAGTATGATTAAAGTTTCGTTTCCCGATGGCTCGGTTCGTGAGTTCGAGCAGGGGGTAACAGCCTACCAAGTTGCAGAGAGTATCAGCCCTCGTTTAGCTGCGGACTGTTTGGCGGCTTCGGTAGATGGTGCGACCGTAGATATGTCGCACGCACTTGCAAGTGATTGCGCAATTAAATTTTTCAAGTGGGACGACGCCGAGGGCAAGCACGCCTTCTGGCACACCTCCTCGCACCTCTTGGCAGAGGCGTTGCAGGAGTTGTATCCCGGCATTAAGTTCGGTATCGGTCCGGCTATTGAGCAGGGCTTCTACTACGACGTGGACTCCCCTACCCCAATCTTGGAGGCTGACCTCGCGAAGATTGAGGCAAAGATGATGGAGTTGGCTCGTCAGAAGGAGGAGTTGGTGCGTACCGAGGTGTCAAAGGCAGAGGCTCTCAAAACCTTCACCGAGAAGGGTGATGAGTACAAGTGCGAGTTAATCTCGGACTTGGAGGACGGCACTATCTCGTTCTACACCAACGGCTCGTTTACCGACCTCTGTCGTGGCCCACACATTCCAAATACAGGCCTTATCAAGGCTATCAAATTGACCTCTGTGGCAGGTGCTTATTGGCGTGGCGACGAGAAGCGCAAGATGCTTACCCGCATCTACGGCGTGTCGTTCCCAAAGAAGTCTATGCTTGACGAGTACCTCGTACTCCTTGAAGAGGCGAAGAAACGCGACCACCGTAAGTTGGGCAAGGAGTTGGAGTTGTTCACCTTCTCGCAGCGCGTAGGTCAGGGTTTGCCACTCTGGTTGCCAAAGGGTGCAGAGTTGCGCGACCGCTTGGAGCGTTTCTTGCGTAATATCCAGAAGCAGTATGGCTACAAACCTGTTATTACCCCTCCAATCGGTAATAAGGATTTGTATGTTACATCGGGACACTACGCTAAATATGGCAAGGACTCGTTCCAGCCAATACATACACCTATCGAGGGCGAGGAGTATCTCCTCAAACCTATGAACTGTCCTCACCACTGCGAGATCTATCGTAGCAAGCCTCACTCGTATAAGGACCTCCCTGTACGTTTGGCAGAGTTCGGTACGGTATGTCGCTACGAGCAGTCGGGCGAGTTGCACGGATTGACACGTGTGCGCTCCTTCACACAGGACGACGCTCACCTCTTCGTGCGCCCGGATCAGTTGTTGGAGGAGTTCGAGAAGGTTATGGATATTGTACTCTACATCTTCAAGACCTTGAAGTTTGACAACTACACCGCACAAATCTCGCTGCGCGACCCGAACAACAAGGAGAAGTATATCGGCTCGGACGAGAATTGGGAGAAGGCGGAGGCTGCGATTATTCAGGCCTGCAAGGATAAGGGTATGAATGCCGTTGTTGAGTATGGTGAGGCTGCGTTCTACGGTCCTAAACTCGACTTTATGGTTAAGGACGCACTTGGTCGTAGTTGGCAGTTGGGTACTATTCAGGTCGATTACAACCTCCCGGAGCGTTTTGATTTGACCTACAAGGGTGCTGACGACAAGTTGCACCGCCCAATTATGATTCACCGCGCACCTTTCGGCTCAATGGAGCGATTTGTGGCAGTATTATTGGAGCATACAGCAGGCAAGTTCCCATTGTGGCTCACGCCTGATCAGGCGGTTGTACTCCCAATCTCGGAGAAGTATAACGACTACGCCGAGGAGGTTGTTGCTTACCTCAATGCACACGATGTACGCACACAGATTGACGACCGCAACGAGAAGATTGGCCGTAAGATTCGCGACAACGAGTTGAAGCGTATCCCATTCCTTTTGATTGTTGGCGAGAAGGAGGCGGCAGAGCACACCGTATCTGTTCGCGCACAGGGCGAGGGAGACAAGGGCGCAATGACGCTTGAAGAGTACGCAAAGTATGTTGGCGACCTCGTAGCAAAGGAGATTGAAGCAATATAAAATGCAAAATGCAAAATG
>JAFXHB010000150.1 GCA_017536605.1 Alistipes sp. | reverse complement strand
CAATCAACGGAATAAACAGACCGAGCGACTCGTACAACGACGGTACAAACGCCTGCATAAGCATATCAATAACCGTAACGAACGATGCAATAACCACGATAAACGCAGGGATACGCACCTTATCGGGAATAAGGTTTTTGATAAGTGCGATTACCATATTCGACATAATCAGCACCGCCATCGTCGCGACACCCATACCAAAGCCATTCTCTGCCGAGGTGGTTGTTCCGAGTGTCGGACACATACCGAGAACCAACACGAAGGTTGGGTTCTCCTTAATCACGCCACGCCATACAAGGAGCAGCTTATCTTTCAAGAAAGTTGTTACTTTATTTGCCATAGTTACTCCTCCTTATCTCTTTTAGGCTCGAAGTTGCCACGTTTGGACTCCTCTCCGCCTTGTGTTTGTGATGCACCTGTGGTCGCTTGAACCTCCTTCTGCCAGCCCGCTGCAACCCTGAATACAGCGTATGCGCGAGCAACAGCCTCGGCATAGGCACGAGAAGAGATTGTCGCCGCGGTCAAGGCGTCAATATCGCCACCGTCCTTCTTTACTGTGAGTTTGGTTTTTGGTGCCTCCTTGCCCTTAACGCTTGCCAAGAGAGGATTTCCCTCCTCAACCATCTTTGCGCCAAGTCCGGGGGTCTCTGCCTGCTTCAAGACATTCACGTTCAAGATAGTACCCTTTGTATCAAAGCCAACCATCAACTTAATCTCGCCATTAAAACCACTCTTGGTGGCACTCTCAATGGCATAGCCGACAACCTCGCCACCCTTAACTGCCTTGTAGGTAGGAATAACAAGTTTATCAACCGTGTATGTGCTGTCCTGCTTAACCTCGTCAAATTCGGGCAAAACCTGCATCAACGCCTCCTGCTTTGCCTTCTCTTTCGCAGCCTCAATAGGACCCTCTGTAATCATATTCACCAAGCCCAAGCAGAGCGAAGCGATAAGTGAGATGCAGAAAAGCACCAACACCATATTTTTCAATGAACTCTTCATACTCTGACCTCCTACTTCTTTGAGCCGAAACGGCGTGGTTTGATATACTTGTTGATAAGAGGTACTACGCTATTCATAATAAGGATAGCGAAGGACATACCCTCCGGATATGCACCCCACAAACGAATAGTCATAGTCAAGGCACCTATGCCGATACCATAGATGACCATTCCCCACGGAGTCATAGGCGAGGTTACGTAGTCGGTAGCCATAAATACTGCACCCAACACTGCACCACCTGCAATAAGGTGGAATAGAGTGAAGTTTGATACGAGATGCGGTGTATCAAACGATAC
Source organism: Alistipes sp. (assembly GCA_017536605.1). Taxonomy (GTDB): domain Bacteria; phylum Bacteroidota; class Bacteroidia; order Bacteroidales; family Rikenellaceae; genus Alistipes. Next base: position 9,190 of record JAFXHB010000150.1, on the reverse strand, counting down.
TGCGCCATATATTGCCGCAAAGATAGCCATAGTGCCGAGAATCGTTACCGGAATATGCCAAGTGATAACGCGGCGCACCAAGAGGTAAATAAAGCCGAGCAACAACGCCAAAGTTGCAACCTCACCAAACGAGCCGGCGATATTTCCTGTAAACATTCCGAGAGTGTCGTACTCTGCAAAATTCATCAAGCCCGCTTTTGCCGCTGCGAGTGGGGTAGCACCCGAGTAGGCATCGACAAAGCCCTCGGTTGAAGGCATTGCAAACGATGTCATCTGCACCGGATAAGCAATCAAGAGGAATACACGCGCTACGATAGCAAGGTTGAATGGATTTTTGCCAAGACCGCCGAAAGGCATCTTCGCTACACCGATAGCAACCAATGCACCGACAGCCACAATCCACAACGGAATGTTAGCCGGCATATTCATCGCCAACAAAAGACCTGTAACTACTGCCGAGAGGTTGGTTACGGTCTGCTTACCGCGTACAAAAAGGAGTTGAATCAGATACTCAAAAAGTACGCAACAACCGATTGAAACGGCTGTGATTAACAATACGTTCCAGCCAAACACATAGACCGACACTGCCAATGCAGGTATGAGCGCGATGATAACATCAAGCATCAGACGCTGCGTAGATAGCGAGCCGTGAATGTGTGGTGCGGGAGCGACTAAAATTCTATTTCCCATATCACTATACTTTGTTATTTCTTCATATTACGTGCGCGGATAATGCCCATCACGGTCTGCTTTCCGAGGCGGACGTGGTCAAGCAAAGCGATGTTTGCCGGACAGGTGAATTGGCAACAACCACACTCAATACAACTTACAATATCGTTCTTCTCCATAGCCTCCCAAGCCTTCTTCTTCGCTTGCTTTGCCAAGAGATATGGCTCCAAGCCCATAGGGCAAGCCTCAACACACTTGGCGCACTTGATACAAGCCGAAGGCTCACCACGCTGTGCCTCTTTGCCGCTGATAATCGTGATGCCCGAGCAACCCTTCATTACAGGGGTGGTGAGGTTTGACATTGGACGTCCCATCATAGGACCACCGTTCAATACGCGAACATCGCCCTCCGGCAGACCACCACACTTCTCAATGAGAGCCGAGACAGGTGTTCCAAAGCGCGTGAGGAGATTCTTGGTATCCTTAACTTGTTTGCCGGTAACGGTTACGACGCGCTCCACGAGAGGCTTGTTCTTCTGCACAGCCTCATATACAGCAACGGCGGTTGATGCGTTGCATACCACAGCACCTACGTCAATAGGGAGTGCAGGAGGTGCAGGAACTTCGCGCTTTGTTACGGCAGCGATGAGTTGCTTCTCTCCTCCTTGTGGATATTGCGTTTTGAGAGGCATAACAACAATGTCTTTCGCCTCCTTACCAAGCAGTTTGCGAAGGTGCTTTACTGCATCAGGCTTATTATTCTCAACGCCGATAACAGCCTTATCAACCGACACGGCCTTCATCAGAATACGTGTGCCGACGATAAGTTGCTCGCCACGCTCCAACATTGTACGATAGTCGGAGGTAAGATATGGCTCGCACTCCACACCGTTGATAATCAAAATCTTCGCGCTCTTACCTTCCGGAATAGATAACTTGACGTGCGTTGGGAAGGTTGCACCACCCATACCTACGATGCCGGCCTCCTTGATGCGGGCGATAATCTCCGATGATGAGAGGTTGCACTCCTTGACGAGGTCGGTCGAGAGGTCGATACCCTCTGCCCACTCGTCATCTTCGCGCTTGATTGTAATCATCATCTGGCGCAAGCCCTGACCATTAGGTTGCAAATCTACTGCGGTAACTGTACCCGAAATAGGAGCGTGGATATTTGCCGACATAAAGCCCGTAGCCTCGGCAATCTTCTGTCCCACCTTTACCTTGTCGCCCTTTGCAACGATAGCGGTAGCGGGTGCTCCGATGTGTTGAGCAAGTGGAATAGTAACAACGTCAGGCAACTCCATCTTCTCAATCGCCTTCGTTTTGCTCCACTTCTTATTATCCGACGGATGAACTCCGCCAATTGGAAAAGTTTTCATACCTTATTAGCTTTTAGCCATTGGCCATTAGCCATTAGCCTTTTTTATTTTGTTTCAGTTTTAGTTTCTGGTTTCTCTTTTGGAGGTAGCGGTGCAAGACCAATCATCTTGATTGCTCCCGTAGGACACTCGGCAACGCACTTACGGCACAAGCGACACTTGGTAGAGTCGATGAAAGCCAAGTTGTTTTCAAGCGTGATTGCTCCAAATTCGCAAACTTTAACGCACTTGCCACAGCCAATACAGCCAGCCTTGCAAGCCTTCATCGTAACAGGACCTTTGTCCTTTGAGACGCACGATACGTAAATCGCACGGTTCTTTGGCCACTTCTTGCGCAACTCAATAATGCCCTTCGGACACGCCGATACGCAAGCACCGCAAGCGGTACACTTGTCTGCATCAACCTCTGCCAAGCCTGTTGTAGGGTTGATATGAATTGCATCAAAGGCGCAAGCCTCCACACAATCGCCATAACCCAAGCAACCGAAAGCGCAATCTGTTTCGCCCTTATAGACGCTTGAAGCGATAGCGCACGACTTTGTGCCTGCATAGGTAGAGGTGCGAGGTCGTTTCTCGCAAGTGCCACCGCAACGCACGGTTGCCACCTGTGGCTCCTTGATAGGTGCGGCCTTGCCAAGATATTCGGCGATAGCCTTCATACAATCAGCACCACCAACCGAGCAGTAGAGTGATGAAATGTCATCTTGCTCAACCAAAGCACACGCCAAACCGCGACAACCCGGATATCCGCAGCCTCCGCAATTTGCTCCCGGAAGCATCTTCTCAACGTCGTCAATGCGAGGATCCTCCTCAACCTTGAACTTCTGCGACACGAAGTAGAGTATCAACGCCGCTACAATGCCAATAACGCAGAGCGTTAGGACTGTAAGCATTAACGGAGAATACTTTACAAATAGTTCGTTGGCGAGAAGCTCGTCAATGAACATTAACAGTTTGTCCCAAAACATTAACATATTACTCTTTAATTTATAATTTTGATATTGTGAAAACTACTTTTTTGGAAATTCGCTTATGAAATATGCCGAGTACGGCGTAGTATAAGGCTGTGGAGCCTAATGCAATGGCGGCAGCATAACCATCATTGCACCCCAACACGTTGGCTATGATAAGAGATGCTACCAATACCACCAACGGCACTACGTAGCACAGAATCACCGCCATTATACCGATACTCTGCTTCGCTAAAACATTGACCTCCTCACCTACGCTATATTGCGCCGCGTGAGAGGTGTATATTATGATTTCCCGCTTTTCGCTTGAACCCATTGCGCACGCTTTGCGCGATGCACACTTGCCGCAAGCCTCATTGACAGTGATAGATACACGCACAAAGTCGCGTCCAATGTACGCGACAATGCCCTTGTGTTCTATCTGTTCTGCCTGTTTCATTCTCCCTTGTTTAATCTCCGTATTTGTTGATTAGCGGCATAAGTCTCTCGTGTCCAAAGGCGTATGCCGAGAGTCGCAATACCGGTGGGAATTGGTAACGCTTCTTCTCGTTCTGCATCACCATCGAGTGAATCTTTTCAACCGTTTCAGAATCAAAGCCCGCATTTATAATCTCCTCGCGGTGTTGCTCCTGCTCAATCATTCTCGTTAAGATGGCATCTACAACATCGTATGGAGGGAGAATGTCGCTATCCTTCTGTCCGGGATGCAACTCGCTTGATGGCTCTTTTTCAAGAATACTTGTCGGGATAATATCTCCGAAGACCTTGTTGATGTATCTTGCCAAATCGTAAATCTCTGTCTTGTAGAGGTCGCCGGTTACGCTGAATGCGCCTGCCGTATCACCGTAAAGGGTACACAAACCGAGCGCATTTTCACTCTTGTTAGAGGAGTTGAGCAGCACGTAGCCCGTTTTATTCTGAACAGCCATCAACATAATGGTACGCAGGCGCGCCTGTATATTCTCCTCGGTGGCGTCAAATTCGCGACCACCGATTACGGGTTTCATCGTATTTATTAGCGATGTGTAAGCCTCGGTAATAGGGAGTACGCTATACTCAATCCCGAGGTTTTCGGCAACTATCTGTGCATCGGTTACCGAGTGGTCGGTAGAGAACTGCGAAGGCAACATAAGACCTCTGACATTCTCTTTGCCGAGAGCCTCTGCGGCAATGCAGGCAACGACAGCGGAGTCGATACCTCCCGAAAGACCAACGCAAGCCTTCGTATAACCACTCTTGTGGAAGTAGTCGCGCAAGCCAAGCACGGCAGCACGGAAGTTGTATGAGGTGCGCTCGTGGCTGTAAATCTCAACCGGCAAATCGCAAGGCTTGTTATCTGCTTCTGTGTCATAGACAACAAAATCCTCCTCAAAACTCTTCATTATCAGGGTGGTCTCGCCTTTACTGTTGATAATTCCGGAGGTTCCGTCGTAAACGATCTCGCCAGAGCCACCTACGTGGTTGATGATAATAACATCTTTTGATTCAAGATATGCCAGATTGTACATCGTTTGGTATCGGTACGAAAGCATACCCTTGCCATAGCGACGTGCGTTGATGCTGAAAATGTGCTTTATATTGTGGTCCAAGCCTCGCAACTGGCTGAAATCGTCGCCAACTACAACGCAAACCTTCTCGCCTGCAATTTTGATGGTCTCGGCACCTTTGCCACCACTCAAAAAGCCCATCTCTCGGCGTGCGGTGATATTTGCCTTGGTGATGTAGCGCACAACTCTTCCTCGCTCAATAATCGCTGCCGCGCTTTGAGTGCCATTCTCTCCAAGCGTAGGAACACCGACTATTGCAGTTAAACCTTTGCAGTGAGAGGCAATCTCCGCAAGAGCATCATCGCAGAGTTCAAGAAATGTTGTCTTGCGCAGAAGGTCAAATGCCGGTGTTCCACTTATCGCCTGCTCGGCGAAGAGTACAACATCAGCCTTCTCTCTCTTGGCACGCTCTATATTTGCGATTATCTTGTCTTTATTGGCAGATATATCGCCAATAGTGTAGTTAAGTTGAGCAAGGGCAATTTTCATAGAATAAGGTCTTCTTGAATTTTGCCGCAAAGATAATTATAATTTCTTAAAATTATAAGGCTTTTGAGTAAATTTCGCAGGAACTCTAAAACTTTCGTACAAGTAGGCGATAACTCCACGCTTCCATATCGCCCCAAGTATGTTCATACAGAGTTGATTGTTCGCCACTTATGGCGTCGGTATATTCTCCCGCATAAATTCCGGTGTGAAAGTCCGTGAAGACCTTGTAGGGGGAGAGGTTTGCTATCATTACGACACGACCTTGCGCATCTTCGCGTACAAACGTCAGCAGGCAATCAGGGGCGTTGTTGTTAATCTCAACAAAAGAGCCTCCTGCATTGGCGGCGTGAAGTGCGGTGAAAGAGTGGCGCAGATTGGATAGTCTGCGATATAACTCGGTGGTGCTATTTTCCGACATAGTCGGCATATTGTCTTTGTCAAAGAAGGCGAATGAGTGGTCATAGCCATACTCTTGCCCTGTATAAATGAGTGGAAGATTTTTTGGGAGAGTAAAGGTTAATGCCGCCATAACCTCTGTTGCATCGCCCAATCGCTCATATTCGCTGCCACTCCACGAATTTTCGTCGTGGTTTGAGGTGAAGAGCATCTTGGTAGCAAAGTTGGGATAACACTCCAACTCCTTGTATATCTTGTCGCGTAGAGCCCATACGCGACTCTTGCCTTGTGCAATGTCGCACATCGTGTGGTGTATCTCCCAACCGTAGCAAGCGTCAAATGCCTCGTTAAAGAACTCGTTGCCCTCCGCTTCCGCCAAGAGAAAAATATCACTTTTCAAACTTTCTAACTCGCGTCGTACTTCTTGCCAAAACTCTATCGGAACAAGCATCGCCATATCACAACGAAATCCATCTATATTGTGTCGTAGCCAGAACTTCATCGCCTCAATCTGCCCTAACCATACGTCGTGGTTTGCATAGTTTAACTTCGCAGTATCGTTCCAGTCCCAAGGAATCTTTGCAACTCCCTGCTCATCTCGTTCATACCAATCTAACGGCTTGTTTGTTAGCCATTTCGCATCTCGTGCAGTGTGGTTTGCAACCCAATCAAGAATGACCTTCATACCGAGTTTGTGAGCCTCGTTTACAAAGGCGTCAAAATCCTCCATTGTGCCAAATTCGGGATTTATGGCACAATAGTCAGCGATAGAGTAGTAGGAACCTAAACTCCCCTTGCGATTAGCCTCTCCGATTGGATATATCGGCATAAGCCAAATTGCGCTAATTCCAACATTTTTCAGAAACGGAAGATGTTTAATGGCTGCCTTGAATGTACCCTCTTTTGTCAATTGGCGAACATTCATCTCATATAAGACAGCCTCGTGGCCCCAACAGTTCTCTTGCATAGAATAAATCTTAAATTTCAGCCCAAAAGTAGTTAATTCTGTTGAAATTAACAAAAAAAGCGTGCTTTTTGCTCTCGCGGTGGTGAAATATGGATAATTTATACTATCTTTGCAATGATTTATGTGCGCATTGTGCGCGTGCGTTGTGTGAGAAAAGATAAAAATAAAATATAAACATTTGAAAATGAGAAAATTAAAATTCTTACCTATCCTTTTGGCGGTATCCCTTTTGTGGAGTTGCAACTCCTCAAAGAGAATTACCTACTTCCAAGATACTGCCAATGAAGCCGTAGTAGCCCTCGCTGGAAACGGACAGATTAAAATTAAGCCACACGACAGATTGACCGTTGTCGTATCAAGTAAAGATTCGGAGTTGGCCGCGCCATTCAATGCGACAACCTCGTATAGTTCGCTCACGCATAGCCCTATGGGACAAACCAGCGTTAGCGGAGCGCAATCTTTGCAGGTACGCACAGTGAGCGATAAAGGTATGCTCTATATGCCTATTATCGGCGATATCTACTGCGTAGGCAAGACTCGTGCAGAGTTGGCTGATGAGATCGCAACAAAGATTAAGCAGGGTGGATATATCAGTGATGCCTCGGTAAATATCCAATTTGCCGATATGAAGTTCTACGTCTTGGGAGAGGTTGCTCGTCCGGGACAATTTGATATTACACGCGACAAGATTACTATCTTGGAGGCACTCTCAATGGCGGGAGATATGACAATCTATGGTAATCGTACCAATGTGTCGGTAATTCGCAAGGATGTAAATTCGGATAAGAACACTATCTATCAGTTGAACCTCTTGACGTCGGAGGCGATGACCTCTCCTGCCTACTATTTGGAGCAGGGCGATGTGGTGTATGTTCAGCCAAACCGTTACAAGGCTGCAACTTCCGAGATCAACCAGAACAGAACTTTTTGGATCTCAATTGCCAGCACTTTGCTCACTGCGGCATCACTCGTTATCTCGATTGTAACCCTTTCTAAATACTAATAGAACTGATGGAAAATATGAATAATAACACAAAGAGAGTAGAGACGCAGAACTCGCTTATGCAGACGATCTCTATTGAGGATATGCTTCACGCAGTGCTGAAAAAATGGTATTGGGTCGTAATATCGGTAGTTGTGTTCCTTGCTATCGGAGGACTCTATCTGATGCAGAAGGCTCCTGTATATCAGCGTCAGGCTTCTGTTCTTATCAAGGACGTCCGTAAAGGTAGTGCAGCCAATGAGCTGGCGGCATTTAGTGATATTGCCGGAATCTCCACTCGCCGAAGTGTGGATAACGAGTTGTATGTTTTGCAGGCTCGCCGTTTGATGGTGGAGGTTGTTGAGCGACTCGGATTGACTACCAACTACTCAACACAGTCGGGATTGCGCAAGGTGGATCTCTATCGCAACTCTCCAATCAACGTAACTTTTGTTGATGATTTGGGTGGTAAGACCTGCTCCTTCGTTGCGACATTGACCGAAGATGGTGTATCTGTAAGCGACTTTAAGAGAGCGAAGACTCCGGGTGTTGATACAGACGCCGATGAAGACTTTACAGCAACAGCGAAGTTCGGAGAGACCATCAACTTGCCAATCGGACAGATTGTGGTTGAGCCAACGCTCTACTTCAACCCTGAAATGGTGGGTAAGGAAATTACCGTATCAAAACTCTCCAAAGAGGCTATCGCAACATCTTATCGCAGTGCGGTAAAGATGGACGTTGCCAGCAAGATGGCATCTGTGATAAATATGTCGCTTGCGAACACTGTACCGCAGCGTGCAGAGGATGTCTTGAATACCTTGATTGACGTCTATAACGACGACGCTGTGATGGATAAACGACTCGTGGCAGAGGCTACGGCATTGTTCATCAAGGAGCGTTTGCAGGTTATTGGTGGAGAACTCTCCGCTGCCGATAAGGATATCAAGCAGTTCAAGGATAAGAATAATATAGTTGATATCAAGACCGAGATTGCACGTCGTACGCAGGGAGCTGCTCTCTACGAGCAGGAGATTGCAAAGACAACCAATCAGATTGCGATGTCAAAGTTCATTAGCGACTATCTGAACGATCAGTCCAAGAACTATAATCTTATCCCTGCCGCTGCATTTGAGGGTAGCACATCTATTGCATCGCAGATAGCCGACTATAACGAGTTAATTCTACGTCGTCAGAAGTTGGGCGATGAGAGCGAAAACAACCCGGTTGTCCGCCAACTTGACAATAGCATTACCGCAACAAAGAATGCTGTATTGGCAGCCCTTGCATCGCACACCAAATCGTTGGAGATTCAGTTGGATAACTTGGAGGCAGAGGAGCGCAAGATAAGCACCTATATTGGTGCTGTGCCTTCGCAGGAGCAGGAGTTCCTCACGATGGCTCGTCAGCAGAAGATTAAGGAGGAGTTGTATCTTTACCTCCTTACAAAGAGTGAGGAGAACTCTATCTCGTTGGCAATTACGGAGCGTCCTGCCCGCGTAGTTGATTATGCGTTTGGAGGCTCAGTACCTGTGTCGCCTAATAAGATGTTGATTATGTTGGCGATGTTTGTGTTAGGTCTTGGAATACCGGTTGGTATCATATATTTAAGACTCATTACCAATACAAAGGTTAAGAGCAAACGCGATATTACGAATAACTGTTCGGTACCATTCTTGGGCGATATTCCACAGTACGAGGGAGCCTTGACTCGCTCTATTGCCGTGCGTGAGAGTGGTCGTGATAAGGTTTCGGAGGCATTCAAGATTTTGCGTACCAATATGGGCTTT
>JAFXHB010000149.1 GCA_017536605.1 Alistipes sp. | reverse complement strand
TAGAACTCCCTCCGGCAACACCTTCTCTTGGTAGGACTTTGGCTGGTCGCGGGACAGACCCTCACTCGGAACGCTTACGACACGTACTGCAACACCATCTTTTTTGAGTAATTCGGCACCGTCGGCGAGGGTTGAAACCTCTGAACCCGAAGCCACCAAGACAACCTCCGGTTTAGCAGACTCAACAACTATATAGGCACCCTTCTGTGCCTGCATAGCCTCTTCAAGACGCGATGTTGATAGTGCAGGGAGGCTCTTTATATCCTGACGCGAGAGAATCAGACCGACAGGGCGATGCTCCTCCAATGCAATCTTCCACGCAGCCACACACTCTTCGGCATCGGCAGGGCGGAGTACCACCATTGAACGCTCCCCCTTGTGGTTGTGGAGATGCTCCATAAGACGAATCTGCGCCTCCTGCTCAATTGGCTGGTGTGTAGGTCCGTCCTCGCCCACGCGGAACGAGTCGTGTGTCCAGATAAATATGACGTGCAAGCCCATAAGTGCCGAGAGGCGAATCACAGGCTTCATATAGTCCGAGAATACGAAGAATGTACCGCACGCAGGGATAACGCCTCCGTGAAGTGCCATACCATTCATTATGCAAGCCATTGTGAACTCCGATACGCCCGCTTGGAAGAAACTGCCCGAGAAGTCGCCACGCTTGAAGGCGTGAGTCTTTTTGAGGAAGCCGTCTGTCTTATCCGAGTTGCTCAAATCGGCCGACGCTACAATCATATTCTCCACCTGCTCGGCATAAGTACCCAATACGGTCGAAGATGCTGCACGTGTGGCAGAACCCGACTTGATACCGATGGTGCGGTAGTTGATATCAGGCAATGTGCCATTGAAGAAGCAGTCCATCTTGTGGGCAAGTACAGGGTTCTCCTGTCGCCAAGCAGTCTCAACGGCCTTGCGCTCCTGCATCTCTTGACGTAGAGCGTTGGCGCGAGCCTCAAATGTAGCGGCTACCTCTGGGAAAATCTTGAACGGCTCCTCCGGGTTGCCTCCGAGATTGCGAATCGTAGCCTCCAACGATGCGCCTGCTGCCGACACGGGTTGTCCGTGTGTGCAGACCTTATCCTCAAACGACTCTCCCTCGGCTGTAACCAAGCCTTTACCCATAATGGTATGACCCACGATAAGTGTTGGCTTCTCGGTTGCGGCATTTGCGGTAGTGAGGGCTGCGCGAATCTGGTCGATGTCGTGTCCGTCAATCTCGATAACGTCCCAACCCCAAGCGCGATACTTTGCAGGTATATCCTCTGTATCTACCTCATCAACTTTGGTTGAGAGTTGTACGTTATTGGAGTCGTAATACATTATTATATTGGAGAGACCGAGTTCGCCTGCGATACGTCCCACGCCCTGCGACACCTCCTCCTGCACTGCGCCGTCGGAGATATAGATATAGGTCTTGTGGGCTGTCCATTCGCCGAAACGGGCTGCCAAGAATCGCTCTGCTATCGCAGCACCAAGACCCATAGCGTGTCCCTGTCCGAGAGGACCCGAAGTATTCTCAACACCGCGCAAGAAGTCCACCTCGGGGTGTCCCGGAGTGATACTTCCCCATTGACGGAATTGTTGTAAGTCCTCCAATGTGTAGTGTCCCGCCAAGGTCAATACCGAATAGAGCATTGGCGACATATGTCCCGGGTCAAGGAAGAATCTGTCGCGGTGCGGATAGAGCATATTATCAGGATCGTAGCGCAAGAACTCTGCAAAGAGTACGCTTACAAAGTCTGCTCCGCCCATCGCTCCACCGGGGTGTCCCGATTTTGCCTTCTCTACCATTGAGGCGGCCAAGATGCGGATATTGTCCGCTGCCTTCTTCAAATTTGCGTTAGTTGCCATATTATTTTTTATTTGTTAGATTTTCTCTTATTACCAACAACAAATGTATGATTTATTTCGGAGAAAATCAAACATTACTCTAACTTTTTATCCCACATTTATGCCGAAGCCTGCATTGAGGCGAGTGGGAGCCTATTCACGCAACGCTCGGCATAGTCGCGTGTGATGGTGATGTGCTTCTCGGTGGAGGAGGGTGCATCAAACATCACCTCCTTCATTATAACCTCGCAGATTGTGCGCAGTGCGCGTGCGCCCAAGCGATACTCAACCGCCTTCTCAACGATGTAGTCAAGTGTATCTTCACTGAACTCTAACTCTACGTTGTCCATCGCCAATAGAGCCTTGTATTGCGATATGATGGCATTCTTTGGCTCGGTTAGGATAGAGCGCAGAGCCTCGCGTGAAAGGGGTTCAAGGTGTGTCAGCACAGGCATACGTCCCACCAACTCCGGAATAAGTCCAAAGGAGCGTAGGTCTTGTGGTTGAATGTAGCGCATCAGGTTGTCGCGGTCTATACTCTCGGTATCAACCCTTCCATAGCCCATTGCACGAGTGTTCATACGCTCGGCAATGCGCCTCTCCACACCATCAAAAGCACCGCCTGCAATGAAGAGAATGTTGCGGGTGTTAATCTGTACGAACTGCTGCTCGGGGTGCTTGCGACCTCCTTGTGGGGCGACATTTACTACCGTACCCTCCAAAATTTTGAGGAGTGCCTGCTGCACGCCCTCACCGGCAACGTCGCGAGTGATACTTGGGTTATCTCCCTTGCGGGCGATTTTGTCAATCTCGTCAATGAAGATTATGCCACGCTCTGCCGCTTGTGCATTGTAGTCGGCTGCCTGATATAGACGCGAGAGGATACTCTCAACGTCCTCGCCTACATATCCAGCCTGTGTCAGCACCGTGGCATCAACAATCGTGAACGGCACATTCAAAAGGCGGGCAATCGTGCGGGCGATAAGGGTTTTGCCCGTACCGGTTGGACCTACCAAGACGATGTTCGACTTGTCTAACTCAACATCGCTATTTTGTCCCTCGGCAGAGAGTCGCTTGTAGTGGGTATAGACCCCCACCGCGATAGAACGCATCGCCTCGTCTTGCCCGATGATATACTTGTCGAGGAACTCCTTTATCTCGCGTGGCTTCGGAGTGTCGGCAAGCGATATCTTTGAGGAGGCACTCTTCTTCGCCGCCTGTGTAAGCCCGAAGTCTTGAATGTTCTTGTAGCCGTGCTCAATGCAGGCGTTGCAGATGTTTGCTCCGTCTGCGCCTTGGAACATAATATTGACCTCGTTGCGACTGCTTCCGCAGAACGAGCAACAATCCTCACGACGTGTGCCTTTACCCTTATTAGTTGTCTTTGCCATATTGCTATTTCGCTGCTCTTGTAAGTATAGTGTCAATTAGTCCGTACTCCACAGCCTCCTTTGCCGAGAGCCAATAGTCGCGATCTGCATCGCGCTCAATGTCGGCTACACTCTTGCCGGAGTGGGCGGAGAGGATCTCGTACAACTCGCGCTTTGTGCGGGCAATCTCGCGTGCGGTAATCTCAATATCCGAAGCCTGTCCCTGCACACCGCCGAGTGGCTGGTGAATCATCACGCGCGAGTGGGGTAGCGCAGAACGCTTGCCCGCAGCACCTGCGGTAAGGAGTACCGCGCCCATTGAGGCGGCCATACCCGTACAGATGGTTGCGACGTCGCAGTTGATAAGTTGCATCGTGTCGTAGATGCCCAAACCTGCCGACACGCTACCGCCCGGCGAGTTGATATATATCTGAATATCCTTCATTGGGTCTGCCGACTCCAAGAAGAGAAGTTGCGCCTGAATGATATTTGCCACATCATCGGTGATAGGTGCGCCAAGGAAGAGTATGCGCTCCATCATCAGTCGGCTGAATACGTCAAGTTGTGTAACGTTCAACTGACGCTCCTCCAAAATCATCGGGTTGATGTAGGCGGATTGTATTGCCTGATAGTCGTGCAGTCGCAACGACGAGATGCCACAATGTTTGGTGGCGAACTTTTCAAACTCTTTCATATCTTTTTGGCTTTTATTTGTTTATCGGAGATTAAAAACTCTGCAAGTCTAATACCAACTTGCAGAGTCTCAATTTTTATTACCTAAATCAGGCTTTTATTACAATGTCTTTGCAAGTTCTGCGAACTCCTCTGCCGATACAGCCTTCTCGGTAACCTTTACCTTTGCGCTTACAGACTCAACAACCTTCTGCTCGTAGAGTTTCTCGTAGATCTTCTGGCTCTGCTCCTTGTTGTCAAGAATGTTCTTCGCGAAGTTTTCGAGCATATCCTCCGGAGCGTTAGGCATACCGTACTGCGCAAACTGTGCAGCAGCCAAAACCTTTGCCTCCGCCTTTGCATCGTCAGCCGATACCGAAATATCCTCGGCGGTGATGATCTGACGCTGGATATAGTTCCAAGTGAACATTTTGAGGAAGGCGTCAAAGTCCTTCTCGATATCCTCCATAGTGAACTTGCCCTCGTTGATGGTGTACAACCAACGCTTCAAGAACTCAACAGGCATTGCAAGGTTTGCCTTCTCCATGAGGAAATCACGAACTGCGAATGTGAAGAGGTAGTCGCTCTCGCGCTTTAACTCTGCCTCAATCTGAGTGTCGATAAATGCGTTGAGCTGCTCCTCGTTTGTTACATTGCCCTCTGGGAATGCCATCTTGAAGAACTCCTCGTTCAACTCAGGGTTTGCAAACTGGCGAATCTTGGTAATCTCCAACGAGAAGTTAGGGTTGATACCCTCCAACTCCTCCTCCTTAACGCCAAGGATAGAGGCACGCTGTGCAGGGTTCTTGTACAACTCGTTTACATTAACCTCGGTTTTGTAGCCGACCTTCTTGCCGATAAATGGCTTGCGCTCCTCGTCAGACATCGAGATAAGACCTACATAAGCCTCCTCGATACGCAAATCGCCATTGTCGAGAGTTACATTCAACGCCTCGTCCTTCTTCACCTTGTCAACATCCTTCAACGAGCCGTAGCGGCGGAGGTAGTTGTCGAGGAACGATGCGTGCATCTTCTTGTCGATCTTGATCTTGTGGTA
>JAFXHB010000148.1 GCA_017536605.1 Alistipes sp. | reverse complement strand
TCGTAGTCCTCGCGTGCAACCTCTACCAACGATGCGAGCGAGCCTATCGCCACGAGAGGTATCTGCAAAGCATAGCACAAACCCTTCGCAAACGAGACACCGATGCGCAAGCCCGTATATGAGCCGGGTCCCTTGCTTACAGCCACAGCCTCCAAGTCCGATGGGCGCACCCCGCACTCGCGGAGCAGTCATCTACAAACGGAGCGATGGTTGAGGCGTGGTTACGCTCCTCCTCACTCTCACGCAGTGCCACAAGTTCGCCGTCGCGAACTAACGCCACCGAACAGATATCGGTTCCTGTCTCTATTGCTAAAATCAGTGCCATAGTCTTTTGGGGCTATTAGCCATTGGCCATTAGCCATTGGCTTTTTTAATTCAAAATGCAAAATTAGTTTTCTACCCTCTTCCCTAAAATCGTCAATTATGAGATTATTTTTGTGCGAAGCAAGGGAGCGAAAGCGGAGCATACTTTGGCGTATGTGAGCATTTCGCTATCCGCCGATTCGTGCAAAAAGAACTCATAAGAACGATTTTACTTCCATTTCTTCATTGCTTTATCCATCTCGCGCTTCGCGTCGTTGGCTTTGAGGTACTCTCGCTTGTCGTACGCCTTGCGACCTCGCGCAAGACCTATCGCCACCTTCGCCAAGCCTCGCTCGTTGAGGAATAGGCGCAAGCCGACAACCGTCAAACCCTTATCCTGCAAGGAGCGTTGTAGTTTGGATAACTCCTTGCGATTGAGTAGGAGTTTGCGGTCGCGCTTGGGGATATGGTTGTTGCACGTACCCCACGCATACTCGGAGATATTCACACCCCTAATCCACAACTCGCCCTTCTCGAAGTAGCAGTAGCAATCGACCATTGACGCCTTGCCCATACGGATTGACTTTATCTCCGTACCGACCAAAACAATGCCTGCGAGGTACTCTTCAAGTATCTCGTAGTCAAAGGTCGCACGCTTGTTGCGGATATTTATCTTCTTGAAATCTGCCATCTCGCACGCATTATCGTGCAAAGATAGTGCTTTTTATGATTTTTGCGAAACTTTTTGGTGCTATCTTTTCGTTTTTCGCGCTCTTTTAGAGCGATAACTCCTCTTTTGGTGCTTCTTTACGGCACGATGAATCAGCCAAACAAGCACGGCAACAAGAGATATTCCGATAACTATCCAGTTCCACAACGGCACGTCGTTACCCTTCACTCTCGCCCACATCTCCAACATCTTCGGAGTTCTGTCGCCAGAGTCGTGCATCATTGCACAGCGTTCAACAACAGCCCTGTCGGGGTATTGGACAGGGTCTATTTTGACCGCTTCGGCACCCTCACCAAAGAAGTACGAAGCATCAACCGTCGCCTCCAACTCGTCGTCTATGCGCGACTCCAACACCTCCGGAGTGGCAACAACGCTGACGTAGCCAATCTCGTCCATATTGCGAATGGCGATATCGGGACGACACATAAAGTTTATGAAGTAACTCGCCGCCTTGACATTCTTGGCATACTTCGGTATCACCCAGCCGTCAAACCAGACATTACTACCCTCCTTCGGCACTCTGTAATCAAGCGATACACCTACGGTGGCAGCCTCCTCAATAGCCCAAACGGCATCACCACTCCACGAGAGGTTTATATACGCCTTCTCCTGCGTCATCATCTCCTTGCCGAAGTCAGCCTCCCAGCCTGCAACCAACCTCTTCGCCTGCTTCAAAAACGCCTCCACGTCGGCAATAGATTCGTCCGACGAGTCGCGCATCAGGTCATCAAGCGTGAGTCTGCCCGATGCCAACTCCTCTTGGCGCAGGTAGATCAGAATGGTGCTATACACATCGCGGAAAGCGTCCTTTACGAAGATGCGCTTTCGGAACTTCTCGTTGTGAAGCGTAGCCCAAGTAGATGCCTCCTCCTCGCTCACATATTTCGTGTTGTAGAGCAGTCCCGTCGTACCCCACATATAGCCTACGGCGTAGTCGTTGGCGTTCTTTCCGGAGCCGTCAATCTTATTAAAGCAATCTATGATATAAGGCGAGATATTTGTCAGATAGTTAGGCGTTTTGCCGAACTCTTTGTTGATTGGCAAAAGCATATCGTTACGCAACATTCGCTCAATGATATACTCCGAAGGGCAGACCACGTCAAAGTCCTCTTTGCCCTTCTCTATCTTGGCGAGCATTATCTCGTTAATATCGAAGAGTTGATAGACAACCTCCACCTCTTCGCCCGTCTGCTCCTTGTACCAAACCTTAAAGTCGTCAAGCACCGAGAGGTCGATATAGTCCGCCCAATTGTAGATTTTAAGCGTGTGCGCCCTATCAGCCGAGTAGGCAACAGCAACAAAGGCGAAGATGGATAACAGGGATAGGATAAATCTCTTCATACTACATCACAGTCTGTTTTTTGGCATTACGCTTGGCGCGTATGTTGATGATAATCAAGAGCAGTAGCACCACTGCAAATATGATGATTGAGAGTGGGCGCAACTCCGGTGTAAGACCACCCTTTCGTGCGTCGGCATAGATATAGGTTGAGAGTGTCTCCATACCCTCATTACCCTTCGTAAAGAGTGTTACCGCAAAGTCGTCAATGGAGAGCGTAAACGCCAAGATAAAGCCCGAAATCATACCGGGACGTATCTCCGGAATAATGATTTTGCGCAACGCCTGAAATGGCGTAGCACCCAAGTCCAATGCCGCCTCATAGACATTCGGGTTCATCTGCTGCAAGCGAGGCATAACGCTCAACACCACATACGGAGTGCAGAAGGCGATATGCGACAGCACCACCGTCGTATAGCCCTGCGAGATACCCAGACTCACGAACAGAAGGAACAACGAGATACCCGTAATGATGTCGGGGTTGAGCATCGGGATATCGTTGAAGAAGTTGATAGCCTGCTTCTTACGCCCCTTCATATTGAATATGCCTATCGCCGCAATCGAGCCGAGCAGTGTTGAGAGCGTCGCTGCGATAAGGGCGATACTCAACGTGTTTTTTATCGCGTCAAGCAGCGGCTCAAGTTTATCGCCACTAAACAGCGAGGTATATAGTCCAAACGAGAAGCCCGTCCAGTTACCAAGCACCCTTGACTCGGTGAACGAGTAGATGCCGATAATGATTATAGGGGCATACAACATCGCCAAGAGCAACCAAAGATATGTCTGTGCAAAAAAGCGTTTCATACCACCTCTTATTATATTAGGCTCTCGCCGTCTGTCTGCTCTTTACCGTCCGAGAAGACCGACGTTATGCCGATAATGATAAGCATAATAAGCGACAGGGCTGCACCATAGTTCCACATTCCGTTATTTATATTCTCCTGTATGGTTGTTCCGAACAATCTGACGTTGTTCATCGTGAGCAACTCCGCAATGGCGAAGGTGGAGATTGTCGGCATAAAGACCATCATCACGCCCGACATCACCCCCGGCATTGAGAGTGGCACGGTAACCTTCCAAAAGACCTTCATCGGAGGCGCACCCAAGTCCTCGGCAGCCTCAATGAGCGAGTGGTCCATCTTCTGCAAGGTGTTGTATATCGGGTATATCATAAATGGCAGGAAGTTATAGACCAT
>JAFXHB010000147.1 GCA_017536605.1 Alistipes sp. | reverse complement strand
TTGGTATCTCGGCGTTGGAACGGAGGCGAGTTTCTTGTTTGAGAACGACGGCTTCACAAAGAGTGTATATGTAGATTTCCCTGTGGTTATACAGTCAGGATTCAGCACACGCCACTCCGACGTCTGCCTCTATTTCAAATACTACACCGGATACGAACTCTGCCCTATCGGCATCAGATACTCGTACCTCTTCTAATGAGTTAGGAGTGAGGAGATAGAAGATAGCGAAAAGGCGCAACAATAGGAGTTATAGGATTTATAGGAGGTATAGGGCTCGCGCTATCCTATAATTCCTATCTCCTATCTCCTATCTCCTAACTAAAAAAAGCTAATGGCCAATGGCTAATGGCTAATAGCAAAAAATAGTCCGTTGCAAATCGCAACGGACTATTTTGTTTGGCTCTATGCAAACTACTTCGCAGGGGCTGCTGCCGCAGGCTGCTCAACGATGCCCAACTCCTTCTTAACGGCAGGAGCGATATCCACCATCTGTGCCTCATCAAAGTATGCAAGGCTCTGGTTGGTAAGGTCAAATACTGCAACATAACCGCCAGCCTTCGCAACCTTCTTTACCGCCTCCTGTGCCTTCTTGTGTACAGGCTCAAACAACTCTGCCTGCTTCTTCTGGAAGTCCTCGTTAGCAATACGCTCAAACTCGGTGTAACGCTGCTGAATCTGCTGCAACTCCTGCTGCTTCATCTGCTTAACCGAAGCCGCCATTGTAGCCTGATTCTTCTGGAACTCCTCTGCACGGTTATTGAACTCAACCTGAATCTGCTCCATCTGCTCCTGCAAATCCTTACCAAAGGCTTCGAGGTTCTTCTGCATCTCTGCAAACTCCGGCATCGCAACGATTACCTCCTGCATGTTGATACGGGCAAACTTCTGCGCTGAAACGCTGCCTACGCAGAGAACTGCCACTGCCATAACGGCAAGTCTAAAAAGTCTTTTCATAATTAAATTTTGTTTTTGAGTTATTATTTTGTCTATCTCTTTTGCTTCTGCAACTCCTCAATAATCTGGGCGGTATGGTCAGCAGCATCGCCCACATAGAGTAGCGACGTGTTCATCGCCTTATCTATCACGAGGTCAAAGCCGTTAGCCTTCGCATACGCCTCAATCGCAGCAAAGACCTGGGTCTGTATCGGCTTGATGAGTTCCACTCGCCTCTTCATCAGCGCACCCTCCTTGCCGAAGATGCCCTCCTGAAAACTCTGGATACTCTTCTCCTCCTTCAATATCTGGTTCTCGATATTTGTCCGCACCGTTACCGACAGCGACTCCTTCTGCGCCATATAGTTGTTATAAACGGTTTCAAGGGTCTTGTACTTGGCATCAACCTCCTCCTGATACTTCTTTGCCAACTCGTCAAGTTGCGTGATAGCCGAGTTGTAAGCCTCTATCGACTTAAAGATCTTCTCGCTATCAACAACACAACACTTCTGTGCGCTTGCGGCTCCAAACACCATAACAGCCGCAACAATGGTTAAGAGTATTCGTCTCATAGTCTTTACGTTTTTCAAGGTTTAACCTTCAAATATATTGCCAATCTTATCCATTAGAAGTTTTGTCCGATAACGAAGTGGAATTGGCTACCACTACGCTTGGTTCCGCCTGCCGGTGGATCGAAGCCCCAACCCCAATCTATACCGAGCATTCCGACAATCGGCAGATACAATCTCACACCGACACCCGCAGAACGTTTAACCTTCCAAGGCGAGAAATCCTTCCACGACGAGAATCCGTTACCCGCCTCCAAGAAGCCCAACACGTATATCTGCGACGACGGTTTCAAGATAATAGGATAACGCAACTCCAAGGTGTATTTATTGTAGGCGATAGAGTAGTTGCTGCCCACAGGGTCCAACGCTCCATCTTCATAACCACGCAACGAGATGATATCGACTCCATACATCGTATAGCCCGACATACCATCACCACCGACTTGGAAACGCTCAAATGGCGAGATCTTATGCTTGTTGTAGTGTCCCAAGAATCCCATCTCCGCCTTCGCCATCAACACGAGGTTGTTGTCCGGCGTAAGGGCTTGGAACCACTGCGCCTTGAAGTGCCATTTGTGGAACTCTGTCCAGCGGTAGCGGTCTTGGTCGCTCATTGTCGGGTCGCTGTAATCCTTCTTGTTGAATGCCGAGAATGGAGGCGTAATCTGCAACGAAAGCGAGATATCCGAGCCTCGGCGAGGATAGATTGGCTGGTCGGTAGAGTTTCGTGCCAACACCAATCGCAACGACAACATATTCGCATTACCATTCTCCATCACAAACGAGGAGTAGTTCTTCAAGCCGTAACGCTGGTATGCCAACTCACCGTAGAATGTGAAGTATGGGTCAGGCCACGACAATCGCTTACCCAAACCGATTGACAAACCGTACGAACGGAAGTACGACGTCGCCGACTGCCAGATGTAGTATGCGTTATTCTGCTCGGAGAGGTGTCCCGAAATCGTAAATGAGTTCGGCTTACGTCCACCGAGCCAAGGGTCTGAGAAACTTATCGCCAACGCCTTGTAGTATGTACCGTTTGTCTGTCCCGATATGGAGAGTCGCTGGTTTTGTCCCATCGGATATGGTCGCCACGCACCCTTCTTAAAGAGGTTCTTGATTGAGAGGTTGTTCAGCGTAATACCGATTGAGCCGACAAAAGTACCGGAGCCCCAACCTGCCGCCACGTTAAATTGGTCGGACGCCTTCTCTTCAAGAGGCCAATTTATATCTACCAAGTCGTTTGACACAGGCTTGATGTCGGGAGCCAGCGTCTCCTCGTTGAAGTGCTGCATACCCGCCAAAGTACGCATCGTCTGCATCAACAGTGAGCGATTGTACAACTCGCCCGGACGGGTGTACAGTTCTCGGCGGATAACCTCATCATCAACGCGGTTGTTACCCGTAATGTTTACGTTGTTGATGGTAAATTGGTTACCCTCAAATATCTTAATCTCAATATCGAGCGAGTCCTTGCCGATGATAATCTCATCAGGCTCAATCTGCGACATCAGGTATCCGTCGTTCTGGTAGAGCGACAGCACCGACATCTCGTCGGGGTTCAACTCCTTGCCGATACCGAGACGCTTGTGTATAGACTTCTTGTCGTACACGTCGCCCTTGTTGAGCGAGAGCATACGCTGCAACATACTCGTCTCAAAGCGCGAGTTACCTATCCAACGAACATCGCGGATATAGTATTTGTTACCCTCCGCCAAGTTGATATGGATTCCGATTCGTTTGTGCTTCGGGTTCTTCGGCACCATACGATATACCGAGTCGGAGAGGATATTGGCATTACGGTAACCCTTCGAGTTGTAGAAGTCAATCAGAAGTTCCTTATCCTCGGCATACTCCTCCTCCTTGAACTTGGTGTTCTGCCAAAAGAGGATACTTACCTTGTGAGTCTTCTTGAAGGTGCGTGCAAGTCGCTTTGCGGGGAAGTTCTCGTTGCCCGAGAATGTTATCTCGCCAATGCGCACTCGTTGATTCTTCTTTACGTTGAAGGTTACATTCACGGCCTGCTTAACCACCGTGTCCTGCTGCACCTCAACATCAACCTCACAGTCCAAAAAGCCCTTCTCGCCGAAGTGCTCTTTGAGGAGTTTAATGTTCTTATCTATGGCGTAGTCCGAGAGTTCCTGACCTCGTTTGAGTTTCAGCACCTCCTCAACCAAGTCTTTCGCCTTGCTGTTCGGCACACCCTTCACTGCCCAATTTATCACGCGAGGTCGCTCGCGAAGCACGACTTCAAGGTCCACGCTGTCGCCCTCTATCGTCGCACCAATCTTCACATCTTCAAAGTAACGCTGCGACCAGAGGCGCATTATGGCGTTCTGAATGAATGAGCCCGACAAATCTATCGAGTCGCCGGGGATAAGTCCTGATGAGGAGCGAATAATGTTGTGGTCAATATACTTTACTCCGTGGATATTAACCTTGCGGATATGGTAGAGTTTGCCCTGCTCCTCTTCGCCGAGGTAGGGGGCATCTTTCGGAAGGACAAAGTCGTCCTGAACCGCAACGCTGTCAATCTTCGGTACAACCACTCTTTTGGAACGTTTCTCCTGTGCTGACACGCTCAATGTCGCAAGCACCATCACCGCTGTAAGAAGGGTTGTTGTATATCTAAAAAATCTCATCATCAATCAATATCCTACTCTAATTTACCTCTCCGAGTGAGCCATTACAACACTCCGTAACGTCTATCTCGCTCGGCATATACCTCCATCGCCTTGTCAAACTCCTCCTCGCGGAAGTCGGGCCACAAGGTCTGCGGGAAGTACATCTCTGCATACGAAGCCTGCCAAAGAAGGAAGTTACTCAATCGGCACTCGCCACTCGTACGTATAATGAAGTCGGGGTCAGGTATATCGGCAGTGTAGAGGCTCTCGCTGATATGCTGCTCGGTGATGTCGCCACTCTGCAACTCACCCTTCGCCACACGCTCGGCAAGTTGTCGCGCAGCACGCATAATCTCGTCACGCGAGGAGTAGTCAAACGCCAAGACCAGCGTCAGTTTGTCGCCCTCGGCGGTACTCTGCTCAATATGCAACAACCTCTCGCGCACCTCCTCCGAGAAGCGATCACGTCGCCCTATAAAACGAACTCGGACACCCTCCTTCACAAGTTCGGGTGTCTCGTTGGTTACGCTACGGCAGAAGAGTTGCATCAGAGCCTCAACCTCCTCCTGCGGTCTGCCCCAATTCTCGGTTGAGAAGGCATACAGGGTGAGGTAGCGCACGCCGTTGCGACGTGCAGCCTTAATGCAGGCACGTACCGAAACGACACCCTCGATGTGTCCCTCGTAACGCTCCTTGCCCTGCTGGGTTGCCCAGCGTCCGTTGCCGTCCATTATGATGGCTACGTGTGTCGGTATTTTCTTCTCCATACTCATTATAGGGCGCAAATATACAATTAAAAACGGAAAACTGAAAGCAGAAAGCGGAAAACTTCTATTTCTAATAGAAAATAACAAAAGCTAATGGCTGTGAAGAAAACAGAACTTTTAACTTAAACTTTTCCAGCCCTCCGTTCTCAACTCCCAGTTTTTAGTTTTCAGTTCTCCGTTCTCCGTTTATCTAATGTCCACTCCCCACATCATCTTATTTCGTAACGAGTCAAAGAATGAATTATTGTGGGGCACAGCCAAACTTATATATCTCTCTGCACGCTTGATAACGACCGAAGCACCATCGGCAACCTTGAATGTGCGGTTATCAACCGAGATTGAGCCCTCGTTGTTGCGGGTTGAGATACGCAAAGTTATCTCGCTTGTGTCGGGTATCAGCAGAGGTCGCATCGTAAGGTTGTGAGGCGAGAGCGGAGTGAGCAACAGAGAGCGACACGAAGGGGCTACAATCGGACCTCCCGCGCTCAACGAATATGCCGTAGAACCTGTTGGTGTTGAGATAATTATACCGTCGCCGTTGTAGGTTGATACACACTCCCCGTCGATGGTTGCCGAGATTGAAATCATCGTCGCGCCAAGACGTTGCACAGCCACCTCATTTAGGGCATAGAGCCTCTGCTTCTCGCCCTCAAAGATGCCCTCCACCTCCAACATTGCTCTGCGCTCAAAGTGCAACTGCGCGAGAGCGATACTCTCAAAGACCTCCTCCACATTTTCGCGCGGAGCAAGGGCCAAAAAGCCGAGGTGTCCTCCGTTTATACCGACTACGGGAACATCAACACCATTCAGGCGATGAACACCCTCCAAGAGTGTGCAGTCGCCGCCGTAACAGACCATCACCGTATCGGCAGGTTGCTCGCCCACCACCCCGTCGTAGATATTGGCAGCAGGGACACGAATAGAGGTCAGCGTTTCAACATTCTCGGCAAACTCACGATTTATGGTATAATCAAGGCCGTAGCGAGCGATGGCGTGGAAAATTTTCTCTATATCCCCACCCCTCATCGCAACACTTTTTCGAGAAAAAAGTATAATTTTCATCTCTTGTTTCCTATAAAATCACTACCTTTACAACGATTTTGGCTTGATGTGTGCAAAATCACAGGGCAAATATAACGAAATTATGACAAAGTTAAGTGTAAATATCAACAAGATTGCGGTAATTCGCAATTCGCGTGGCGGAAATATGCCCGATGTGGTGGCCGCTGCACTCAACATTGAACGTTTTGGCGGAGAGGGCATTACCGTACACCCTCGCCCCGATGCGCGACATATCCGCTACTCCGACGTGCGCGAGTTGAAGCGTGTCATCAAGACCGAACTCAACATTGAGGGCAACCCGATAGATTCGTTTACCGACCTTGTCTTGGAGGTTGTGCCGGCGCAGGTAACACTCGTACCCGACGCCGCCGATGCCATAACCTCAAATGCGGGTTGGGATACTATCGCCAACAAGGAGTTCCTGACCGAGATTACAAAGCGTTTTCACGAGAAGGGTATCCGCGTCTCTATTTTCGTTGATCCGAAGCCCGAAATGGTTGCCGGTGCAGCCGCCTGCGGTGCCGACAGAGTGGAACTCTACACCGAGGCGTATGCCGCTAACTACAAGGCAGATAGAGAGGCTGCCATAGCGCCATATATCGCCGCTGCGGAGGAAAAACAGCTCGGTACCTATGCCATCATCGTCAAACAAGGCGGCGAAACCATCGCATCGCATTTCTGGCGCAGTGACCTGCGGACAAACGTCCAT
>JAFXHB010000146.1 GCA_017536605.1 Alistipes sp. | reverse complement strand
GTTATCGCCTGCGAGAGAATGGTGATGTTTCCCGCCAAAATACCCTCCACAAACTCCTCTGTCGTGAGGCGACGACGACGCTTCTTTACGAAGTAGGGGTTTATAATCGGCTGGTCGGCAACGCCATCGGTAACCGAGAGTGCGGTGTCGTGGTGTGTGTCGTGGTACTCGCCACGCTCGTAGTGGTCTATCTTTGTAAATGACATAGATGCTTGGCTCTATTTGGTTGTTATAAGTTGTTCAATCTGCTCTTTACTCAAAATCTGCGGGTTGCCGAACCATAATGCTCGTCGCTTGCGGTCAATAATTACGGCAAAGGGGGCATACTTCACGCCAAACTCCTTTCGGATAGTCGTATCATCAACGATTATGCCCGATGAAGGGGAGATGTACTTTGTAACCCACTCCGAGATCTCGGTTGCACTCTCGTGCGATATCAGCACAATGTTTACACTCTTCTTGTCGGCAAGGTGTGTATGTACGCGCTCCACCGTTGCGCGACAAGGTTGGCTTGCGGAGATGATAAACTCGATATAGGTAAAGTCATTCTCGGCGGGGATATTACCATTCAGCCACTTTGCACTCTTGATGCGTGGTGTGCGCTCGCCAAGAGCGATAGTCTGCGCTCCGCCATATCCGATGGCGCAGAGGGCTATAATTATGAGCAAAAAGCGTTTCATACCTACAAAGATAGGAATAAATCGCCAATTTAAGAAGAGAAATCGTAAAAGTTGTAAAAGATTATCCACTCCGACTGCACCGACCTCTGAAAAAGACTATACGGCCGAGTAGAGTAGTGCCCATACGATAAAGCGTCCGCACTTACCTATAAACATATATATAGCCGACGGAACGAACTTGACGCGATAGAAGCCGAGAGCAACGGCAAAGACATCTCCCACGAATGGCACCCACGAGAGCAGTGCGACAGGGGCCCCATACTTATCAACGGTCGCTTTGTGTTTCAGAAGAGTAGCCTCCTTAACGCCTAATCGCTCTATCCACTTCCATTTTCCGGCACGCCCGATGCCGTATGAGGTAAGACCACCTAAAAAGTTGCCCGCCGTAGCCACAGCGACCACAACCCACATATCTCCACCCGCTGCCAACATTCCCAAGAGTAGGGCATCGGCACTAAACGGAAATATCGTGGCAGCCAAGAATGAGCCTATGAAGAGCCCTGCATATCCTAAATCAAGTAGCCATTCCATAGCGCAAATATAGATAATATAAATAGAGCCTGCAAATCGCAGGCCCTATTTATATTGGCTTTATATGCCAAGAGATTCTACTTAACCTAACAACGCAAGCAAGATTCCTGCTGCGACAGCCGAGCCAACCACGCCCGCTACGTTAGGACCCATAGCGTGCATAAGAAGGAAGTTCGACTTGTCGTACTCCTGACCTACGGTTTGCGATACACGTGCAGCCATAGGCACTGCCGATACACCTGCCGAGCCGATAAGTGGGTTAATCTTCTTACCCTCCTTTGCGAAGAGGTTCATAATCTTTGCAAGGATCACACCACCCGCAGTGCCCATACTGAATGCGAGGATACCGAGGCAGAGGATAAAGATAGTCTTAACGGAGAGGAACGAATCGCCGGTAGCAGTAGCACCAACCGAGATACCGAGGAAGATAACCACGATATTCATCAACTCGTTCTGTACGGTCTTCGACAAACGATCCACAACACCGCACTCCTTCATCAAGTTACCGAGCATCAAGCAACCAACAAGTGGTGCAGCCGATGGGAGGAGCAACGAGATGATAATGGTAATGATTACAGGGAAGAGAATCTTCTCGGTCTTCGATACCTGACGGAGCTGTGTCATCTTAATCATACGCTCCTTCTTGGTAGTGAGAGCCTTCATAATAGGTGGCTGAATCACAGGTACAAGAGCCATATACGAGTAGGCCGCAATAGCGATAGGACCGAGCAAATCAGGTGCAAGACGAGCCGTCAAGAAGATAGATGTAGGACCATCTGCACCACCGATAATACCGATTGAACCGCACTCGTTTGGCGCAAAGCCGATGGCATACGCACCAATAAATGTTGCGAAGATACCCAACTGTGCAGCAGCACCCAAAAGGAAACTCTTTGGGTTAGCGATAAGCGGACCGAAGTCGGTCATTGCACCAACACCTACAAAGATTAAGCAAGGGTAGATACCCAACTTAACACCGAGGTAGAGGTAGTCAATAAGACCCGCCTTATCCACGAAGATATCCCAATGAACGTGGCCACCCGCGAACAACTCCGAGTGGAACATCTCTGCACCCGGAAGGTTGGTAAGCAGCATACCGAATGCGATAGGGAGCAACAAGAGTGGCTCAAACTGCTTCTTGATGGCGAGCCAAAGGAGGAAGCAGGCGATGCCAATCATCACTGCCATCTTCCAGCCGCCATCTTCGAAGAAGAGCCCGAATCCCGACTGATTAACGAAATCGGTCAGTGATTCAAGAATGAAATTAGACTGCAAGAGTGAAATCATAACGCCTACTCAATAACAAGTAATACATCACCCTCCATTACAGTTGCACCTGCCGAAACAAGTACCTGCTTAACAACACCACCGCGCTCTGCGTCGATGTTGTTCTCCATCTTCATAGCCTCCAAAACAACTACGGTCTGACCAGCCGCTACGGTGTCGCCCTCTTTCACGTTGATAGAGATGATTGTGCCCGGAAGCGGACAGGTAACCTTTGCGCCACCGGCAACAGCAGGAGCAGCCGCAGGCTTGGTTGCGATAGGGGTCTTTGGAGTTACCGAAAGACCGGTAGCCTCCGGAGCAGCAGTAACCTGCGGCTTCTTGACAGCCGCAGCCTTACCACCCTCAATCTCAACATTATACTTTGTGCCATTGACCGTTACGTGTGCCAAGGTCGAGGCCTCGTTGATATCGTCAATCTTAACTTCGTAAGAGTTGCCGTTGATTTTCAATGAATACTTTTTCATTTTGTTTGTAAATCTTTAATTATTTACGCTCAGGTAACTGAGTCAATCCGTGAATTTTAGAACTCCAAGGCGAGTATGCGCGAGTGATTCGGTTGATTGTGAGAATCTCCGACTCTTGGTCGTGCAAGTTGCTCTTGTAGAGTTTCAAAGCAGTGATAATTGCGGCTGCAATCTCCTGGTCGCTGATAGCGTCGTGCTCCTCGGCAGCGGCAGCCCCCTTTGTAGCAACGCTCTTTGCCTTCTTCTGGCGGGTAAATACCCAACCCATTATCTTCATAATGAAGATGAGAAGAACAAGTACCACAAATACTACTGAAAAGCCGATGGCTGTCATCAAGAGCATTTCGCCCCAGAATTCAGGGTCGCCTCCGAAGTCCAAGTCGCCCAACATCTCGGTAACCCAAGTGGTAAACCAATCTGCACTCTCGGTAACAGCACCCCCTGTTGCCTCTCCCGCAAGAGCAGTTTTCGTAGCAAGCGTGTCCTGAACCTGTTCTACTACATTATTTGAATCTGTTAGCATAGACTACAACGGTTTTTACAATGGAATGTTAGAGTGCTTACGAGCAGGGTTCTGCAAACGCTTGGTTGCCAACGACTGCAAAGCACGGATAATACGGAAACGAGTGTTGCGTGGCTCGATTACATCGTCAATGTAACCGTAGCGAGCAGCGTTGTAAGGGTTCGAGAACAAATCTTTGTACTCCTGCTCCTTCTCGGCTACGAACTTCGCCTTTGCCTCTGGGTCAGTGAACTCTGCCAAAGCCTTTGCGTGCAACACCTCAACTGCACCCGATGCACCCATAACGGCGATCTCTGCCGATGGCCAAGCGTAGTTGATATCGCCACGGATATGCTTTGACGACATAACGATATATGCACCACCGTAAGCCTTACGCAATGTAACAGTTACCTTTGGTACAGTAGCCTCGCAGTAAGCGAAGAGCAACTTTGCACCGTGGCAGATAACGCCACCATACTCCTGTGTTGTACCAGGCAAGAATCCCGGAACATCAACGAGGGTTACGATTGGAATGTTGAATGCGTCGCAGAAGCGAACGAAACGAGCAGCCTTACGCGAAGCGTTGATATCCAATACACCCGCCATAAACTTTGGCTGGTTGGCGATGATACCTACCGACTGACCGTTGAAGCGAGCGAAGCAGGTGATGATGTTCTTTGCATACGAAGCAGCCGACTCCAAGTAGTCGCCATTATCAACGATAGCCTTGATAACATCGTACATATCGTAAGCCTGATTAGGGTTGTCAGGGATAATCTCGTTGAGCGAATCCTCCAAACGAGCGATGTTGTCGTTGCATACAGCCAATGGAGCATCCTCCATATTGTTCTGTGGCATATAGGAGATGAGTTTGCGAATCAAAGCAATACCCTCCTCCTCGGTATCAACTGCGAACTGTGCAACACCCGACTTTGTGGTGTGAACTACTGCGCCACCCAACTGCTCCTGTGTTACATCCTCGCCGGTTACGGTCTTAACAACCTTCGGACCTGTCAAGAACATATTCGAGGTGTTCTTCTTCATAATGATGAAGTCGGTCAAAGCAGGCGAATAGACTGCACCACCTGCGCAAGGACCGAAGATAGCCGAAATCTGCGGAATAACACCCGATGACATTACGTTGCGCTGGAAGATATTGGCATAACCTGCCAAGGCATTTACACCCTCCTGAATACGAGCACCACCCGAGTCATTCAAGCCGATGCAAGGTGCGCCGTTGCGCATAGCCATATCCATAACCTTGCAAATCTTGTCAGCCAAAGCCAACGACAACGAACCTGCTGTTACGGTAAAGTCCTGTGCAAATACATATACGAGGCGACCGTCGATAGTACCATAACCTGTTACTACACCATCACCAAAGGTGTGCTTCTTCTCCATACCGAAGTCGTAGCAACGGTGAG
>JAFXHB010000145.1 GCA_017536605.1 Alistipes sp. | reverse complement strand
TCGATCAACTCCTCTTTGGTTGCTGGCCAAGGAGCGTCCTCCAATTTTGAAGCAAGTTCAAGTGTCCAATACATAATTATTCTATTTTTTAGTTAGTTATTGCAATTGTGGGTGCAAAAGTATAAAGAAATTTTGAATATACAACACTTTGTATCAAAAATTTAGGGCTTCCACAAAATCTCCTCTGCACCAAGTTGTTCCGTGATAATACGGCATAGTGCATAGAGGTAGTCCGAGAGGCGATTTAGGAAGCGTAGTGCCGACTTCTCAACATCATAATTTTCAGCCGCCTCAATGGCTCTGCGCTCTGCGCGACGTGCTACCGTTCGGCAGATATGGCAAAAAGATGCCTCTTTGCAACCCCCCGGAATGGTAAACGAGGTGATTTGCTTCAACTCCGACTGCATAGCATCTATGCGACGCTCAATCCACGCCGTGCCACGCTCGTCAAGACTCTCTATGTTGCACTTGCTATCCTTGCCGAGTGCCAAAAACGAACAGGTACACATCAGCAGGGAGCATATCTGTCGGCAATCTTCAACGTAGGGCGATAGCGTGTCGTGTGCCGACATCATATCGGCGAGGTAGGCTATATGTGCCTGCAACTCATCGGCAGCACCATACGCCTCAACGCGAATATCGCTCTTGCGCACTCGCTCTCCTCCGATAAGAGAGGTGCGCCCTTTGTCGCCACTCTTGGTATATAGTTTCATAGACGGTAGTGTTGTTTTGGTAGGTGATTGTTAAAGAAGAGTATGTAGGCGCGATTATCCACCGTTGTTGAGTGGTGTTCGCCGATTAACTCTCGTATCAGACTCTGTCGCTCCTTGTTGAGGTAGGGATACACTACAACAAATACCGCGCCCGCAGCCTTCGCCTCCTCGTACCTCTGGCGTAACTGCTCGGTAGGGTAGTCGGGTGCGAATACGGTAAATTCGCCACCGACCTCATTCAGCGAGAAACTCTTGCAGTCGCAGTGGTACATAGTGTTCTGTATCTGCACGGCACGCTTGGTGGCAACACCCGCCTTGACGAGTGCGTCGTAGAGGTCGTTGCCCTCCTCCTTGAAAAGGTGCTTGCACATAAAGACCTTGCGTACCAAGCCATAGACAAAGGGTGAATGTACGCCATATCCGCGAAAATACTTCGCACGAGATAGGCGATTGCCCAAGAGGGAGAGTCTTCGTTTTAGACCGCGTCCGTTATGCTTCATAACTCTTTCGTTTGTGTTATTTCTTCAATAGACCTGCCAAATGCCCCGTAGAGAAGGCTATTTGCAGGTTGTAGCCACCTGTGTTGGCATCAACGTCAAGCACCTCGCCTGCGAAGTACAGACCGCTGACCTTCAACGACTCCATCGTGTATTCGTTTACCTCCTTGCACGATACGCCACCTGCGGTTACTACGGCGTACTCAAACGGTGCATAGTCCGAGATTGGGAACGACCACCCCTTCAAGACCTTGATAAGTCGCTCAAACTCCTTCTCGGTAACCTTGCTTATGTATAGGCGCGAATGGACGTCCAACTCCTTGCAGATAGGCACTACCAAAGGCTTCGGAACGAGTCGGCGTACCAACTCGGCAAATATCTCGTCGGGGTGCATCTCGGCAACTTCGCGCTTGATGCGCTCGCGCAGAACATCCTCCGTGAGGGCTGGTTTGAGGTCCAACTCTATCTTGACGCTCTTCTCGTCAAGCAGACCATCTACCGCATCGCGACTCAATCGCAGTATTACGGCACCCTCCAAGCCCCTATCCGAGAAGGACATCTCGCCGAACTCCTCGCGTACCATCTCGCCTCCGACGAAGAGGCGGGCGTTGATGTTTTTGAGCCACACACTCTTAATGTACTCAATTTGAGGGTGGTTGGAGATTAGTGGGGTGAGCGAAGGGCGCACCGACTCAATGGTGTGTCCCACTCTGTCGGCGAAGGTGTAGCCGTCGCCCGTTGAACCTGTCGCAGGGTAGGATACTCCTCCCGTTGTTATGATGATGTTCGCAACCTCAATCTTGCGCTCAAAGCCTCGCTTGTTCATATACTTCAAGCCATAGACCTTGCCACCGCTTGTGAGTATGCTTGTAACGCGCGAATTGCACTGTATCTCAACGTCGTAGTCGCGGCAGAAAAACTCCAATGCATTGGCTATATCGGCGGCCTTGCCCGACTCCGGGAAGACACGCTCTCCTCGCTCTACAACAAGTTTTACGCCCATACGCTCAAAGAAACGCATTGTCGCCTTGTTTGAAAACTCCGACATCGCGATATGCAGCCACTCGCCATTGGTGCGTACGTTCTCTGCAAACTCCTCCGCAGGGCGAGCATTTGTAAGGTTGCAGCGTCCTTTTCCCGTAATACGAATCTTGCGGGCTGGCTTCTCCATCTTTTCAAGCAGAAGCACCTTATTTCCATTCTTTGCTGCTGTACCTGCCGCCATAAGACCCGCGGCACCAGCCCCTACGACTACTACGTCGTAGTAAGGGTGGGTTAGTTCTATATTGTTCTCTTCCATAATCTACAAAGATAGTAAAAAAACTCTGTTTTTTAATTAAGAGTTGAAAATTATCTCATCACTCCCAACTTACTTCTCAACTCGTCGCAACTCTTTTCGGGATTGCGTCTGTCAAAGAGGAACGGGGTTATCCCCAACTCGGCTGCCGCAGCGACATTCTCCTCCCTGTCGTCAATGAAGATGGTTTCGTCGGGTGAGAGTTCGTAACGCGAGAGCAACAACTCATATATCTCGCGTTCGGGCTTTACGAAGCCGCACTCGCACGAGATAATCTCCTCCGAGATGTGGCGATATACGGGCATACGGCGCAAAAACTCGATATACTCCTTTGACATATTGGAGAGTATTATAACGCGATAGCCCTCGCTCTGCAACTCTGGTATAAGGCGTGCGGTTGGCTCAACCTCCTCCTGATACTCTATGGCGAGCAACATATTCCGCTTCGCCACCTCCACCGAGCAACCTCTGTATTGGGCAACCGCCTCGGCAACCTCATCTACGGTGCGGGTACCTCTGTCGTAGTCGCTCCAAAATTTAGGCACACCGCCCTCTGGTGTGGAGAATACAAAGGAGAAGAACTCCTCCAACTCCTTCGGAAAACGCTCGGGGTTGCGTGCAAAGACGACTCCTGCCAAGTCAAAAACTATATTCTTCATTCTGCCTCTTCTAAATTTTGGGTTAAGTCTTTGGCGAGGGGGTAGTGGTCAATGGCACGATATTCGCCCTCGCACACCTCAAATATAGCAGTTTTAATACCGTTCGTCAGAACTATAAACCTCGCCTTGACGACGGAGTTGTAGCGTACAGCCTGCGCAAACACCGCCTCGTCAATCGCTACCTCCATCGCCTTGCACTCAACAAGCAGGTAGGGTTGTGCCAAATTGTCAAGTACAACAATATCGGCACGTTGTGCAGTTCCGTTGAGCGATACAGGGTACTCCTCCACGATGGTTTGAGCCTCAAAACCGCACTCCGAGCGCAGATGGGCGATGATGTGCTGACGTACCCACTCTTCGGGCGTAAGCACCAAATAGCACTTGCGAACATCGTCCCAGATATAGGTCGTGTCGCCACTCTTCTTGGCGCGTGGTCGGATAGGTTGATATTTAATATCTGACAGCAACATCTGCTATGTTCAAAAAAA
The DNA here is from genome assembly GCA_017536605.1 of Alistipes sp. Classification (GTDB taxonomy): domain Bacteria; phylum Bacteroidota; class Bacteroidia; order Bacteroidales; family Rikenellaceae; genus Alistipes. Next base: position 8,044 of record JAFXHB010000145.1, on the reverse strand, counting down.
AGTTGTAACTTTGCCGACAAAGATACGAAATAATGAGGAGAATAGTAACATTTTTAAGCATATTTATCGCCATTTCATTGACGGCTTCGGCTCAAATGAACTCTTACAACGTTGAGCCTGTGCGCTCGCGCATAGTTCCGTACGCTAAAATGTCCGATGCGAAGAGTGGCGAAGTCGCCCTCTCGCGTTACGCTCTGACCCTATCCGAGTGGAGCGAGTCAAAGAGAGGAGAGAACAACTGCTATACCGCCTACTTCCCTATGAACGTAGATTGGCTTAACCGACAGGTGATACTCCGTATCGGTTTCGCCGACAAGGCGTTGCGCGTGTTTGTAAATGGTCGTGAGGTCGGATATTCGGCGTGTGGTGCTTATGGCGTGGAGTTTAATATCACGAAGCGTGTGAATGAGGGGCGCAATGAGGTGCAGCTGCTTGTGGATAGCAGTGCCGCCTCAAATAGGCTATACACCCCTCGCTCGCAGGAGAAGGGTGCATCGGTAGGTACTTTTGGCGACGTGATGGTTCTCTGCCCGCCGACAATTCGTATTCGTGATATCTTGTGCGAAACGAGCCTAAACAGTGCGGGCGACGGTGTCGTGGAGGTTGCGATACCTGTAAAGTGCGATGCGCTGAATAGAAAGAGTGCCACGATGAACTATACGTTGCGATTGAACGACTCTATCGTTGTAACGCAAGGCTCGCGCGAAATATCGCTTGCGATGCGTGCCGAGGATACACTCCGCTTCGCGACGACGCTTCCGAAAGAGAGGCTCTGGTCAGCAAAGTCGCCTATGAGGTTACGCCTTGACGTGGAGAGCCGTATAGATAACCGTATCGTGGAGTGTGTAAGCTGTGATGTTGCGCTTCGTTCATTGGAGGTGAAGCGAGATAAGTTGTATATAAATGGCGAGCCTGTATCTCTGCGCCTTGTAGAGTGGGAGGCTGTCGAGAACCTTGATGAGGTCGTGAAACTTGGTTACAACGGCATTATTATAAATAGCGGTTACGGCTTGGAAAAGAGTCTGTGGGAGTGCGAAAAAGCCGGACTATATGTGGTTGTACGCGCACCAATCGACACCTCGGCGTTGGGTGCCGATATTCGCAAGGGAGGCAACCCGACCAATGACCCTGCGTGGAGAGATGCATTTGTAGAGAGAACTATGGGTGTAGTAGATGCGACCAAAGGTAGTGGCGCGGTAGTGGGCTATATGCTCGGTAAGGGTAAAACCTGTGGCGTGAATATCTATGATGCCTACCTGTTGGTCAAGGGGCGCGTGCCTAATCATATCGTGCTATACGAAGGTGCTAACGGCGAATGGTGCTCGGACAGAGTAGCGGTAAGATAGAAGTTAGGAGATAGGAGATAGGAGTGGCGCAACGATAGGAAATATAGGAGATATAGGAGATATAGGGTTTGCGCTATCCTATATTTCTTATAATTCCTATAATTCCTATCAAACCCGCAAAAAAAAGCTAATGGCTAAAAAAACTATGGAGACAAACCAGATAGAGTATTTAGATAAGTTTGAAGATAACTTGCAGGCGGAGTTGCTGAAACTCTGTACCCAGCGTGGTGCATTGAGTGGGGTGCTTCTCGCCTCGGAGGATATAGATGATAAGTGGCAGGAGTTTGCTCCTGAATATATGGCGGACTCGGTGCGTGAGATAAATAGTTATCCTATGGTGGCTATTGCTTGGGCGGCATACGTCGGTATGGCTGTTGCCGAGTGGTGGGACAAGGATTGGGAGAAGGGCTCAACGACACCATACGACACACTGCACGGTGCATCGGGTTTTGACGATATGGACGAACATATCCTTGCGGATATTCTCGGCATTGCACTTGAATCGCAGGAGGCACAATTTATAGAGGATATGCTACGTAGTTGTGCCACGCTTGCCATATCGCTTATTCGCCACGAGGAGATTGAAGCGCAGAGTACCAAGGCCTTCTATATATTCTCGCGTACCGCGCGCGCGATGTATCGCACGGGCGCGTCGTTACGCCTGCACGCGTTGGGCTACAAGTTTGAGAAGGTGCCCGTATCGGAACTCCCCAATTAGCACAAGAGCTACTTCGCAGGTATTACAATCTCCTTGTAAATCAGTTCTCCCTCATTGGTAACACCCTCTACCAATACGCGATAACTCGACTCGCGGTCTGCCGCGTAGAACGAGATTGACGAGCCACCTAAAGCGTCTGTCTTGACGAGTGGGTGCCAAGCAATCGTGGTGCGATTGTCGCGCTTATCGGTATTGTTGGCTACCGAGTAGTCCGGAGCGTAGAACTCAACCGGAGCAGAGTATCCCGGTACGACAACCTCTGCCATAGAGTTTATAAGGAATTGGTGGCGGGCGTTTATATCGCGCACTTGCAGAATGATTGTTCCGTATGCGCCACCCGTACCTGCCGATAAAGATTCATCTTTGTCAAGATACGAAATGGATATAATTTCGGTCATCGGGTATGCGTCAATGGCGTTGATATCCATCTCTTGACCATTTACATAGACATTTGGCACACGCTCGGTCTCGTTCTCTTCGGTTTGAGGCACCATAAGATTCTCCTCATCGACCTGCACCTCCGGCTCGGCGATATGCTTCGTGCGCACGCTCACGCTGTTGCCTATAATCTCCAAATTTCTGAAACGCTGCAACGCATCAAATATAGAGGAGAAACGAGTCATATCTCCGCTTATGGTGTTGAAGTCGTTGAGTGCAGAGGAGTATTCGTAGTTGTTGATACGCTTTGCCGTTACAACGACCTCCTCGATATCTATCACGCGCGTACCGCCTTCGGAGTAGTAGTTGCGCTTGGCGTTCATCAGATACTCTTCGGCTATTGAGGCGTTTGGTGTACCGCGTGTATATAGGTTGCGCTTGATAACGGGGGTGATAGGGTAGATTTGCGGGTCAATCTTTATGCGTACGCGTCCGCTTCCTCCATCACGATTGAGTGCCTGAATGAGGTATCTCGTTGTGTCGGGTGCGTCAATGCCCGTAATGTTAAATCGGTTGCTCTTGTTTAGTTCGTGAACACCGAGGTACTCTTTGCGGTTGCGATATATCATCACACTTGCGTTGCGAGCCTTGCCCGTGATACCCATCACGCGACCTGTGATAGACTGCATCTTCTCTGGCAGATACTTTATCTTCGCCTTCTCGGCAGCGATAATTTTCGTTAAGTCGTATCTTCTCCAACCGTGAGTCAGCATTACGAGGTCAAGATTCTCGTTGCGCTCGTTATCCTCGCCACTGAAATAGTAAGTTGGGTTTTCAATCGTTCCGTGCAGGTCGGAGCGCAATAAGAGATAGGACAAGATGTTGTCCGACGACGGGTCTGTCTTTACGATGTCCGCGTCGGTTACTGCGACCATAAAGTCGCCACGTACACTCTCTCCCTTGCTGTTGCGTAGAGTGAAATCAAGCGACACATTACCGCGAGGTGTAATTCTGCTTACGCTTGGCTGTATGGCTATTTCAGCCTCCTTGCCACGCACGAAGAAGAGTCGCTCGGCAGCGATCTTGCGCTGGCTCTTGTTTACAACCGATATTACGGCAACACCACTGCGCAACTTATCAAGAGGTATGCGCATCGTGTTGCTGATATCCTCTACTACATAATCTACAACGCCACGCGATTGAACAACTACGGCATACTCCGAGCGAATGATATCGGGAGTGGTCAGAATACGCAGGATAGCCCTCTTGGTGCAATCTGTACTGAGTTTGATAACGCAACCCGACGGGAGTGCTTCGGGTAGCGTAAATGTACGAGAGATGCCCTCTTTGGTTGAGATTTTGGCGGTGTATTGCTCGCCCGCTATGGACTCAAACGTAAACTTACCCATACCATCGTGCTGTGAGGCTATTTGGCACACCTCCTTGCCCGCCTTATTGAGGATTGAACCACTCACCTCCACTGGTCGCCCGTTGGCTCCTACGGCGCGAAATGCCACCACTTGGTCAATGCCGGCTACAAGGTTACCGCCCTCCGGCATAAACTTTACCGAGAAATCCTCCTTGACCGACGGCAACTGAATTACACGGTTGAGTTTGCGCCCATTGGCGTTAATGTTGAGTCGGATACAGTCGGTATCGTCATCGGTAGGTCGGAACGTAAAGTGGAAAAGACCCTTGTCATCGGTAACGGTAGTGTGCATTGCGCTTCTGCCGTTTATGCGGAGTGTATATTCAATAGGACGATCCGTAACGGGTGTGTAGGTGTTGTTCGTTACCGCAACGGTAGCACGTACGCGACCTGTGCCGTCAAACTCATACGAGATGTTTGTCTGAATCGTGTCGTCAATATAGTTTCCGATAGTAATCTCTCGTGTGAAGAGGTAGTTATTATCAAAGTTTGTCTGCCAACGAGTGTATGCACGGAGAGTGTATCGCCCTGCCGTTATTCGTGTGTCGAGTGGAATTGCGTTGTTGAAGCGACCATCTTCGCCCAAGACCTTCGCTCGTGCAACAACATCTCCCATCGCGTTAATCAACTCCACGTATAGGAATTTGGAGTCGGTAGTGCGGTCAAAGTAAATGGAGTTGAGCAGAAAAGCACTGAAATAGATTGTATCTCCTGCGCTGTAATAGGGTTTGTCGGTAGCGAGATACAGTTTCTCCTGTATGCCGCCGCCCGTAGCGTAATAATCGACAAAACGCTTTGAGAGCATCTCGGAGAAGGTCTCCTCTGTCTTTGCCCCCACTGCAAGCGTTTGAAGTGCTATTAAGATGGTTAGTAAGGTCTTACGCATCGTATTGTTCTATTATTGTTCAAATCTTTCTCCTTGTTGAGTGCAGTGGACATTCGCTCTTTTCGCAGTCGTGGCATCGGCTCTTTGAGGAGAATATCCTCCTCCAAGCCCATACTACGGCTACAATCAAGGCAACTCCGCAGATTGCCAACGCTACTATTTCGTGCCACACACTCTCTACCATATAAGTTGTGCTATGTGGTACACCGCGTATGCGCATAGCCACGCTACAACGGTGCTATATAAAATTGAGCCCAAAGCCCACCTCTTTCCAATCTCTCCGCCGATAGCCGATATTGTCGCTATGCAAGGGGTGTACAAGAGCGCGAATACAAGCAGAGCCAAAGATGAGGCGGGGGTGTAGTCGTTGCTCTTGGATATATTTTGACTCAATGAGTCGTGTTTGCCCTCGTCCGCTGCGTCGTTAGCGTATAATACGCCCATCGTACTGACCATAATCTCCTTGGCAGCAATGCCCGAAAGCAGCGAAACGCTCGCCTTCCAATCCAATCCGAGAGGTTTGAATACGGGCTCGCAGAACTTGCCTATACGCCCGATATAGGACTCCTCGTAGTGTGTGGTTTGAACATTGTCTGCCCTCTCCTCGCTGTTGTTGCGAGGGAAATAGCCGAGGAACCATATAATGATTGAGGCGACGAGTATCATACCACTGATTTTACGCAGGTATTGCGCACAACGCTCCCACATATGCGACAGCACAGCCTTTACGGTAGGCATACGATATGGCGGTAACTCCATCACGAAAGGCGTGTCGTCGGTCTTGAACATAAATCGACGCATAAGTCGTGCTGTTACGACGGCCATCAAAATACCGCCCATATAGAGTAGGAAGAGTGTTGTCCCCGCGTGTTCCGGGAAGAATGCGCCGATGAAAAGAATGTATATCGGCAGTCGTGCGCTACACGACATAAAAGGGGTTATCATTGTCGTAATAAGGCGGCTTGAACGGCTCTCAATCGTGCGCGAAGCCATAATCGCAGGCACGTTACAACCGAAGCCCATAACCAACGGAATAAACGATTTGCCGTGCAATCCAACCTTGTGCATCACCTTGTCCATAATAAAGGCGGCTCGTGCCAAGTAGCCGGAGTCCTCCATTATGGAGATGAAGATATAGAGAATAACTATGTTTGGCAGAAAGACCAAAACACTTCCGACACCTCCGATAACGCCATCTACGAGGAGGTCGTGCAGAGTGCCGCTTGGCAATACGTCGTTAATTAACCCGGAGAGGGCGGAGATGGCACTCTCAATCCACTCTTGCGGATATTTGCCCAACGAGAATGAGCAGTAAAACATAACCCACATAATGAGTGCAAATATCGGATAGCCCCAAATGCGGTGTATTACAATACTGTCAATCTTGTCCGAAAGATTTTGTCTGCGGTTACCTCCGGCGGTGTAGGTTTCGCGCAAAGCACCCGCTATAAAACCGTACTTTTGGTTGGCGAATGCCGACTCAATATCCTCGTCTGCACCGAGGTCGGTACGCAGGTGTTGTTGCTCCTTTTCGCACAACTTCGCTAACGAGTCGTAGTGTTGAGGTATGGCATTTTGGAGCATACGAGCCGCCTCCGTGTCGCCTTCAAGCAATTTTATGGCGAAGTAGCGTGGCGGGAATTGGTGCGGAATAAGGTTGTTGTACTCCTTTATGCCCTTATGTAACGCCAAGACACTCTCCTCCATAATGCCTTGATTTATGTGGATATGGCGTACTCTGGTATCGGTGCCTTCATATACGGCGACGATAGTGTCGAGCAGATCTTCAACACCTCGTCCCGTGCGACCAACAACGGGCACCATCGGCACTCCCATCATCTTGCCGAGGGTGTCGTGGTCAAGGGTTGCACCGCTTGACTCCAACTCGTCGTACATATTGAGCGCGATGACCATAGGTTGCCCCATATCTATCAACTCTGTTGTCAAGAAGAGGTTGCGTTCAAGATTGGAGGCGCAAACCACATTCAGTACGATATCGGGAGCCTCCTCAACGAGGTGGTTGCGTACGAACAACTCCTCCGGCGAGTAGGGCGAGAGGGCGTATGTGCCGGGTAGGTCGGTGATGTGGAACTCGTAGCCCTTGTATTGGCGACGACCACTCTTCGCACCAACCGTTACACCGCTGTAATTGCCGGTATGCTCGTGCGCTCCTGCAATGAGGTTGAATAGCGAGGTCTTGCCACAATTAGGGTTGCCGACAAGGGCGATGTTGATGTGTCGTTTTCGGCTGTCAATCATCTGATTTACAGCCTCGCAGTCCACCTCTGCCTTGGCGTTCTGTTGGCGAATACGCTCTTTTGCCTCCTCCTCGGTGATGATGACAACCATCTGTGCCTCGGAGCGACGCAGCGAGATGTTGTAGCCGAGAATGTTGTATTCGATAGGGTCTTTTAGAGGTGCGTTTTGTACCACCGAAATTTTGGCTCCGCGCACAAAGCCCATCTCCACGATACGCCTACGAAAGCCTCCGTGTCCAAGCACTTTGAGTACGATTGCCGACTCTCCGGTTTTTAACTCCGATAACCTCATTTTACCACCTACGCAATATAAGATATTGCGCAAAGATAGTAAAATGATTGGAAATAGAGTGTCAAACTGACTATTTTCTTCGCAACTCGGTTTAATTTCCTCCTCCGAGGGCTTTGTAGAGATTTATGAGGTTGATGTATTGTTGCGCGATAAGATTGGCTCGCTCCATCTGCGAGGTGTATAGCGAACGCTCGGCGTCAATCACATCAAGGTAGTTGGACAAGCCGTTGATGTATAGTGCGTAGGAGGTTTGAGCGATACTCTGATAACTCTCCACAAGTGAACTATATCGCTCCAACTCCTCGCGAGAGGTGGTTATATTTGCCAATGCACTCTCCACATCAGCCAACGCCTCTACGAAGGTCTGCTCGTAGAGTAAAACACTCTGTTGGTATGCCTCTTTTGCAGCGAGTTCCCGACGACGTAACCCACCGAAGTTGTATATCGGTTGAGTGAGTGCCATCAGCGCATTGGCAACCCACGACTTTCCGGAGAATAGTTCGCTCACCTTGTCGGTGCTACTTCCTCCGAAGAGAGTGAAGTTGAAAGACGGCAGACGAGCCACTCTGGCTATACCGACATCGGAGGCCGCCGACTGCAACGAGGCGTATGCCGATAGCATATCGGGGCGACGCAGAAGCAGGTCGGAGGGTACACCTACCGCCATATCGTAGAGTTGCGGTGCTTGTAGTTCAGGCAAAATCTTGCTGTTGTGGAGGGGCGATAATCTTGAGGGC
>JAFXHB010000144.1 GCA_017536605.1 Alistipes sp. | reverse complement strand
GTGTCCCATAGATATTGCGCCACTCTTTATGGCGTACTGAATCTCGTCTGGAAGATTCAGCAGACGCAGATAGTTTGCCACCGTTGAACGCTTCTTACCAAGTCGTGTTGCGAGAGCCTCCTGTGTGAGTCCGCACTCCTCAACCAAACGTTGCATACCGAGCGAAATCTCAATGGCGTTGAGGTCCTCACGCTGAATGTTCTCCACGAGAGCCATTGCGTGCAAGGTTGTATCATCAACCTCGCGTACGTAGGCAGGAATCGCGGTAAGCCCCGCCTTCTCCGATGCACGCCAACGACGCTCACCACTGATTATGACGTACTTGTCGCCGTCGCGCTTTACGGTTATCGGCTGGATAAGTCCGAGTTGGCGTATTGAGTCAGCAAGTTCCTCCAACGCCTCCTCGTCAAACTCTGAACGTGGCTGCGTAGGGTTTGGAATGATATCCGAAATCGCAATTTCTGATATTTCGGACATCGGCTTCGCCTTGACGTCGATATTTTCGCGGAATAGGGCACTCAAACCCTTGCCCAATCCCTTCTGCGTTTGCTATTTCATTATTTAGACTGTTTTTTACGGTTTCTCTTCAAAAACTCCTTCGCAAGCATCAGATATGCGGTAGCACCTGTTGCCGATGCGTCGTAGAGCATAATAGGCTTTCCGTGAGAGGGTGCCTCTCCTAAACGGATATTACGCTGAATTATTGTGTCGTAGGCGAGCGTGCCGAAGTGTTCGCGCACCTCCGTTGCCACTTGGTTGTTGAGTCGGTTGCGCATATACATCGTTAGCAGGAAGCCTTCAATCTCCAACGATGGGTTGAGGTTGCTCTTCACGATTTTTATGGTATTAAGCAACTTGCTCAAACCCTCCAAGGCGAGATACTCGCATTGCACAGGTATAAGCACCGAGTCGGCTGCGGTCAAGATATTGACCGTCGTAAAGCCGAGCGAAGGCGAGCAGTCGATAAAGATGTAGTCAAACCTGTCGCGCACGCTATCTATAATACCTTTGAGTATGTGGTGGCTCTTCTTCATATTGGGGAGTTCGGTGTCGGCGGCAACGAGGTTTATACTTGACGGCAACACCCACAGATTCTTCACATCTTCGCTGTGTAACATCACCTCCTCTGCCTTACATTCTCCCGTGATACACTCGTATATACCCTTGGCGTTGATGTCAAACCCGAGTCCCGAGGTTGCATTCGCCTGTGGGTCAGCATCTATAAGAAGCACCTTCTTGCCGAGTAGGGCGATAGATGCCGAGAGGTTTATGGCAGTGGTGGTCTTTCCGACTCCGCCTTTTTGGTTCGCTAATGCGACTACTTTCCCCATATACAATTCAACTTTATTTCTCTTTTGAATACAAATAATCAGGCAAATTTAATCATTTTAATTGAAATTGCATAGCAATTTGCACATTTTACCCCAAAAAATCGTATCTTCGCACTTGAAAAAGTGTGTATTTATGAATCAGGATATTTTATCTCGTCGTTTCCCGACGATATTTGACCTTGCTGCGATGTTGCTACTGTTCTTTACATCGCAAACACTTGTTGGTGCTGTAATTCGTGCTTTGGGCTATCTCCCTCCGGAGATGAGCGCAGTCTCGGTTGACCTTGAAGAATACACTGCCCAGCAACTCGCGTTGGGGCGTTATGTTGCGATTGTCTATCCTATATCTATGCTCTTTGCGGTGGGTATGATATGGCTCTATGTCCGTCTGCGTAGCGGAAAGCAACCTCTGCGTATCCGCCACTCGATATCTGGCTTCAATCCGAGCGTGGTGCTTGTGGGTGTGGTGTGGCTGATTGCATCACAGATACTCCTTGAACCTTTGATGACGATACTTCCACACAGCGAAGGACGAGGTATCGGCTCCGGTGTATGGGCTTGCGTTACCGCGCTGGTGTCGGCACCTATCTTTGAGGAGTTGTTGTGCCGAGGCGTGGTCTTTGAGACCTTGCGCAAGCGTTGGGGCGTGATGATATCTATACTTATATCGTCGCTCTTCTTCGGACTTATGCACCTTGATTGGGCTACGGCGATAGTTGCGATAGTGGCGGGCGTGATATTCGGCATCTTGTATGTGCGCACCTCGTCGCTCTTTACGACTATAATCATACACTCAATCAACAACGCAATGGCGTATGCGCTTATAGCCTTTGATGTTGGTAATATCTCCTTGTATGATATTTTGGGCGGAGGAACAATCTATTGGATAGCCTACGGAGCCGCTGCGGCAATCTTTGTGGCGTGTTGCGTGGAGGCCTATTTTCAAGTTTTCAGACGCTTGGCGAAGATGGGTGCCAAGCAGGAGGCGTTGGACGGTGAGGTGGTTGGCGCACGAAAGCGCGTCTTCCTGACCGGAGCGACGGGCGTGATGGGGTCGGCAGGTCTTGCCGAACTCGTTGCCAAGGGCTTTGATGTTGCGGTGCTTGTCAGAGATACGAAAGCAAACCGTAAAAAGATGGCGAAGTATGCAGGCAAAATAGATGTTGTCTGGGGCGATTTGATGAACTATAACGATGTTCTAAAAGCGACATCTGGGGCGGACTTCGTGCTTCACGTCGGAGGTATGGTTTCGCCAAGTGCCGACTATAAGCCGAAGAGTGTTTTAAGGGTAAATGTTACTGCTGCCGAAAATATCGTGAAAGCGGTTAAGGCACAGCCTAATAGCGACGATATTAAAGTGGTATATATCGGTAGCGTAGCACAGACGGGCGACCGCCGTGAGCCTCTCCATTGGGGACGTACGGGCGACCCTATTTTCCCTTCGATGTACGACTACTACGCTATATCAAAATGTCGCGCCGAGCGTATCTTTGCGGAGTCGGGGTTGAAGTATTGGGTAAGCCTCCGACAGTCGGGTATTCTCTATCCTGCGATTTTGAAGAATATGGACCCTATAATGTTCCACGTGCCTATTCGTGGCGTGTTGGAGTGGGCAACCGTTGAGGACTCGGGACGACTTCTTGCCAACATCTGCGAAGAGAGTCTTCCGGAGGAGTTCTGGTGCAAGTTCTACAATATCGGCAGTGGCGCAGAGTATCGCCTGACTAACTATGACTTTGAGCGATACCTGCTTAAATCTATCAACTGCCCTGCACCCGAGAAGATGTTTGATGTGAAGTGGTTTGCGACGCACAACTTCCACGGTCAATTCTACTTTGACTCGGATAGGTTGGAGGAGTATCTCCACTTCCGCGCCAACACCCCTGTTGAGGAGTATTTCAAGCAGATGGCAAGCACTTTGCCTTGGTTTTACTCGTTGGCAAAGGTTGCCCCTACGTGGCTGTTAAAGCCGTTTATGCGACACATCGCAAGCGACGAGACCTTTGGTACGCTTGGTTGGTTGAAGAGTGGCAATGAG
>JAFXHB010000143.1 GCA_017536605.1 Alistipes sp. | reverse complement strand
TATGGTGAGGAGCTCGTTAAGAAGATGGAGGCATCTGGTGCAACTGCATACCTCGTAAATACAGGTTGGAACGGTACAGGCAAGCGTATCTCAATCAAGGATACACGTGGTATCATCGACGCAATTCTTGATGGTGCTATCTTGGAGGCTCCAACCAAGAAGATTCCTATCTTCGACTTTGAGGTTCCAACAGCACTTCCGGGCGTAGATCCTGCAATCCTTGACCCTCGCGACACTTATGCTGATGCAGCAGAGTGGGAGAAGAAGGCAGAGGACTTGGCTTCGCGCTTCGTGAAGAACTTCAACAAGTACACTACAAACGAGGCCGGTAAGGCTTTGGTTGCAGCAGGTCCGCAACTCAAATAATTTGATATAGACCTATATAGAGTGTGGGCGTTCGCAAGAACGCTCACATTTTTTTATTTCGCCAAACTTCACTATCTTTGTAAAGATTTTGTACAAACCACAAAAAACTACACTATGAAAAGACTACTAATCGGAGGGTTGGCTCTACTTCTTGCAATAGGAGGTATCTGCGCAGCCCCAAAGGAACTCAAACTCAATGAGAAGAACATTGACCAAGTTATCAAGGAGCTGACGCTCCAAGAGAAGGCTCACCTTGTTGTTGGTGCGCGTTTAGCGGACAACAAAGATGCCGCCGGCGAGATTGGCTTCACCAAGAAGCTCGTTCCGGGTGTTGCGGGTACAACCTACCCTATTGAGCGATTGGGCATTGCCCCTGTCGTGATGGCGGACGGACCTTCGGCTGTGCGCTTGGCCGTAAAACGAGAGGGCGAAGACAAACTCTATCTTGCAACAAACATTCCGTCGGAGATTCTTCTCGCCTCATCGTGGAATGATGATGCAACATTCCGTATGGGTGCAATACTCGGCGAAGAGTGCCTCGACTATGGCATAGATGTCTTGTTGGGCCCCGGTCTTAATATGATGCGAAACCCTCTCTGCGGTCGTAACTACGAATACTTCTCGGAAGACCCTCTCTTGGCAGGTAAGATGGCTGCCGCTATGACAAATGGAATTGAGAGTAAGGGTGTCGGTGCTTGTCTAAAACATTTTGCCGTAAACAACCAAGAACTTAACCGTATCTTCAACGATGCCCGCGTTTCGCAGCGTGCTTTGCGTGAGATTTATCTCCGCAACTTTGAGATTGCGATTAGAGAAGCACAACCTTGGACGATTATGACCTCTTACAATAACGTAAATGGTACTCACACCTCCGAAAGCAGAGAGTTGCTTGAAACTGTACTCCGTGACGAGTGGGGCTTCAAGGGACTTGTTGTTAATGATTGGGGTGGAGGTTACGATGCCGCCAAGCAGATTTGGGCAGGTAACGACCTTATTGAGCCGGGACGATATGCCGAGGTTAAGCGTATTATGGAGGCTGTGAAGAGTGGAGAACTTGCCGAGGCTGACCTTGACCGTTGTGTTAAGCGTGTCCTTGAATTGGTTGTAAAGTCCATTCGCCATAAGGGTTATAAATTCTCCAACAACCCACCTCTTGCAGAGAATGCAAAACTTGCACGTCAGACCGAGCCAGAAGGTTTTGTTCTATTGAAGAATGAGCAGAACTCTCTCCCGTTGAAGAGGGAGCAGAAGGTGGCACTTTTCGGAATTGGTTCCTATAATCTTATCGTCTCTAATAGTGTGTCATTGCGCACGGTATGGGCTTCCGGAGGGTCGATAAACCTCAACAAAGGACTTGAAAGCGCGGGTATTTCACTCTACGAGCCATTGAATGATAAATACATCAAGCATCTCGACCGCGAAATTAAGCGATTGACTCCTGTATGGAAGTTGCGCCGTTGGTGTTCGTATGATATCCGCCCTACCGAGTTGAAGGATATTCGAAATCAGACTGCACAGGCTGCCGAGGAGGCCGATATCGCAGTTATCACTATTGGTCGCAACTCCTCCGAGGCATTTGATCGCCATATTGAGCGAGATTTCAATCTGAATATGCACGAGCAGGCGATGATTGCAGCCGTATCGCGCGATTTCCACAGCAAGGGCAAGAAGGTTGTCGTTGTACTCAACATTTGCAGCCCTATCGAGATCGCCTCGTGGAGAGATAAGGTTGATGCAATTCTCGTAACCTGGTTGCCAAGCCAAGAGGCCGGAAACTCTATTGCAGATGCCCTCGTAGGCAAGGTTTCACCTTCGGGACACCTTCCAAACTCATTCCCTATGAAGTATGCAGATGTTCCTTCGCAGAACTTCCCTCACAACGAGGTTGAGTGGTGTGCAGAGTCGGGCAAGAATCTCTCGCGCGCCTTTGATCAGAAACAACATCTCTACTACGATATTCCAAACATTGACTACACCAACTATGTAGAGGATATTTACATCGGCTACCGCCACTATGCAACTCGCAATGTAGAGGTGGCATACCCATTCGGCTTCGGCTTGACCTACTCAAAGTTTGAGATGAGCGATATGAAGGTCAAGGAGGTGAAGGGCGGCTACGAGGTTACTTGTGCCGTGAAGAATACGGGTAGCGTAGCAGCAAAGCAGGTTGTACAACTCTACTCTTCGGAGTTGAAGCCGGAGATTGACCGCCCGGCCATTGAGTTGCGTGCCTATGCAAAGACCCCTCTTCTCCAACCAAACGAGGAGTGTGTGGTCAAGATGTTTGTGGACAATCGCTATATGATGTCGTTCAGCGAGAAGCGTTGCGCTTGGCACCTTGCAGCAGGCGAGTATGAGTTCTCACTCGGATTTGATTCGCAGACACGCCCACTCACACAGCGCGTAACAATCAAGAAAGAGACCGTTGAGAAGGTTCACAGCGTATTGTTGCCTACGAACGGCAAGTTATTTATTGAGTAGCGATTAACGTCGCAAGATAGCCCCATTTATTATACGGAGAAGATACTCTCCACCGGTGGCATCAACAACCCCCACTACCGAAAATTCGGTGGTGGGGATTTTTTCTAACCCGTAGGCACACGAGGCGAGAGTTCGTACGCCTATGGTGTTGCCCTCTCTATCAACGAGTGTGCGCATCGTTGTCTGTGCTACGCCATCTACCTCGTCGCACCACGAGAGCCCCAACTCTGCATCGGCAATGCGCAGTCCATCTATCCTAACCGCACGACTCACATCGGCAACTCCTATTTCGGTTATTCGCCTCCTCGGAAAGACGAAGTTCTCCTCTGCGCCAACCACCTTGATACCTCTGCGTGCCTCCCATTCGGGGATATTGTCAAGCGGAAAAGCACCCGTAGGCGAGGCTCCAAGCATCACCTTACCACCGACACGCGCTAAACTCCTGCCACCACAAAATATCTTCACCCGTGAATATATCGGCAACCACGCATAGATTCTCTCTGCCTCAATGGCTATCTCCAAGCCGCCACTGTCATCTACCACAACAACGCTCTTGTGGAACTCGCCCAACCAATCGTTGGCTACCACAACGCCCTCAACATAGCACTCCTTACTAACGACGGCCTGCCCGCCACGACACATAGATTTCAGGTGGGCGATACTAACCACCTCTGCCTCCTCAACCCTCTTGGTACACGAAAACACCACCACCAAAAGTAGCAGCAGCAGAAGATGATATTTGAACGGAATATCTATTCGCAGGCTACGCATCGCGCCACTCACCATTCGCTTTGATAAGAGCAATAAGGTGATCAAGGGCCTCCTCTTGCGGGATATTCTTCTCCACACACTCACGCCCCTTGTAGAGTGAAATGCGACCAACACCTGCGCCTACGTAGCCATAGTCGGCATCTGCCATCTCACCGGGTCCATTCACAATGCACCCCATAACACCTATTTTAAGCCCTTTCAGGTGGGAGGTGCGCTCCTTGATTTCTGCCAACGCACGCTCTATATCGTAGAGGGTACGCCCACAACTTGGACAGGAGATATACTCCGTATGGGAAAATCTCGCCCTCGCGGCTTGAAGAATCATAAGTTCAATACGTCGCAACTCGCTCGGTGCGATATGCTCCGCCTCTATCCACACGCCGTCGGCAAGACCGTCAAGCAGGAGTTGTCCCATATCGGCAGCCGACTTCAACGCCACCTCCTCTATATCGCCCTCGTAACGACGACGAATAACAACGGGCTTATCGTGGTCGGCGTTAAGGATTGCGGCACGCCACTCGGCAGTCGGATTGTCGCTCACGGCATCTATAACGCAATAGTCGTCGGTTACCTCGTCTGCCACCACAAATGGTGCTGTCGTACGGCGACGGTATTCGGTTGGGGAGTATCGTTGCGGATTACGCACCTCAAACTCTCCCTCACGGTGGGCAAAGTGTTCAACAAGGCGTTTTGCTACGGGAACTTCATTCTCGGGTGCCTCGGTCAAAGATACACGAATCGTATCTCCAATACCATCGGCAAGCAGTGCGCCAATGCCCACTGCGCTCTTTATACGCCCCTCAATGCCACTGCCTGCCTCCGTAACTCCGAGGTGTATTGGGAATGTCATATTCTCGCGCTCCATAGCCTCCACCAAGAGGCGATAGGCGTGTACCATAACGCGTGTATTGCTCGACTTCATCGAGACGACGACTTGGTCAAAGTTCTCCTTCACGCAGATTCTCAAAAACTCCATAGCCGAGGCGACCATACCCTGCGGGGTGTCGCCATACTCGTCAAATATATGTTTGGCAAGTGAGCCGTGATTTACACCGATGCGCAGCGCAACACCACGCTTGCGACACTTCTCGATAAGGGCTTCAAAAGCACCACCCGACAGGCGATAGTTGCCCGGATTGACACGCACCTTATCCACCGAGTCGGCAGCGATAGAGGCTATCTCCGGCACGAAGTGAATGTCGGCAACGATGGCTGTCGTGAAGCCATCTCGGCGCACCCCCTCAACAATCGCGGCAAGGGCCTCGCCCTCGCGTCGTCCCTGCGCTGTAAGGCGCACAATAGGCGCACCCGTAAGAGCAATGCGCTCCACCTGTGCCACACTCGCCTCAACATCGGCTGTCGCCGTATTGGTCATTGACTGCACAGCAATCGGGTTTGTGCCACCAATAAGACAATCTCCAATCTTCACCACTCCACTCTTACGGCGGAGAAATTTCTCAATGTTCATACTGCAAACTTATGTTATCTCTTCGGGTTAAGTACAATATACGGCACAACCATCTCTTCAAGCGAGATGCCTCCGTGCTGGAAGGTGTTGCGGTAGTAGCGTATATGACGATTTGCATCGTTATTATAGACCAAAAAGTCGTTATTGTATGCAAAGATGTAACTTGATGTCAGGTTTGACGACGGCAACTGCACCTCCTCCGGCTTGGTAACCTCAAAGACCTCTCGGCGGTTATAGGCGAGGTTACGCCCCGTCTTGTAGCGCAAGTTTGGCGACGTCTCGCGATCTCCCTGCACCTTGATAGGGTTATCCACACGCACGGTGCCGTGGTCGGAGGTAATCACCACCTTATGCCCACGCTCCGAGAGCAACTTCAAGAGGGTAAACAACTCCGAGTGTTCAAACCACGAGCGCGTTAGCGAACGGAACGAGGCATCATCTTCGGTGAGTTGGCGGATAATCTCGGTCTCGGTACGAGCGTGCGAGAGGATATCCAAGAAGTTATAGACGATAACCGAGAAGTCGGCATCGTAGATACGCTGTATATTGTCCAAAAGTCGTCGCCCCGCCTCCGGACGCACCAACTTATCGAAGGTCCACTTGTAGTGCTTTCCCGCCTGCGTCATCTGTCGTGCAAGGAACTCCTCCTCGTACTGATTCTTACCACCCTCCTCGTTGTCATTGAGCCACTTTTGAGGCATCAACTTGTCAATAGCGAGTGGCATCAAGCCTGCAAAAATTGCGTTGCGGGCGTACTGCGTAGCGGTAGGCAGAATGGCGCAATAGAAGTCATCAACCTCGATATCGAAGTATCCGCGCAACATACCGCTTATGGCACGCCATTGGTCGTAGCGGAAGTTGTCAATCAGTAGCAACGTAGTCTTCTCGTTCTTATCGACTATCGGAAATATCTCGTTGCGCATAATCGTATGCGACATCTGCGGAGTATTCTCATCACGACGCGCTATCCAATCTTTGTAGTTGTCACACACGAAGCGTCCGAAGATACGGTTTGCCTCAACCTTCTGGTACTGCAATATCTCGCGTATGCTCTCGTCGCCACCCGACAACTCAATATCCCAATTCACGAGTTTGCGATAGATGGAAGCCCACTGCGCAAAGGTTGTGGCATTCTGCATCGCAAGCGAGATACGTCCAAATTCGGCGCGGTAGTCGGCTGTGGTCTGCTCGGAGACAAGTTGCTGCGAATGTACGTGCTTCTTGATGAGTGGTAACATCTGCGACGGATTGACCGGCTTGACGATATAGTCGGCAATCTTTGAGCC
>JAFXHB010000142.1 GCA_017536605.1 Alistipes sp. | reverse complement strand
CCGAGCCATCGGCAAAGACATACATCTGATGGCGATTTTTCGGGTTACGACCAATATGGCCTGTAATTGTTCCCTCATCATCTGCCAGGTTGCCCCAAACGAGCGCAATATAACGGCGTTGAGTCGAGTGGAGGAAGAATTGGTGCGAGAGGTGCTGGCAAGCCTGCTCGTTCTTGCCGACAACGAGAATACCCGAAGTATTCTTGTCGATACGATGCACCAAGCCGGCACGCTCGTTGCCCTGCTGGAACATCGGGTTATCCTTCAAGTGGAAAGTGAGGGCATTGACAAGCGTTCCGCAGTAGTTTCCGTGTCCGGGGTGTACGCACATTCCCGCCTCCTTATTCACCACGATAACATCGTCGTCCTCATACATAATATCGATAGGGATATCCTCGGGCGTGAGTGTAACCTCATAGCGCGGAAATGCCAAACGCATCGAGATATGGTCAAAGGGTTTTACCTTATATGATGCTTTTTGTGGTTTCTCGTTCACAAAGACACCGCCCTCATCTATGGCATTTTGAATACGGTTGCGGGAGCAATTTTCGATATGCGTTGTGAGGTACTTGTCCAAGCGCATCATCGACTGCCCCTTATCGACAGTTATGGCGTAATGCTCGTACAAGCCGTTCTCGTCGGGTTTTTGGTCTGACAGGAAGCGGCGCGGCATAACGCCTACACCCTCCTCGTCATCACCCTCGAAATCGACCTCGATATCCTCGTCTAACTCCTCGTCTATATACCTTTCATCTGCCATACTCACAAATTAAAAGAAGAAGTTATCCTCGCTCTCGGTGGTCTGTTGTGGTTGGCTCTTTTCAAGAGTTGCCAACGAGTCCAAGAGGTGCTGTTCCGCCTTGGCAACGGAGTCGGCACGCATCTTCTCCTGTGCCTGCAACTCCAACGCCATATCATACTCGGCAAGGGCCTGCTCTACCCGCGCCATATCCTTGGTTAGGCGCACCGATACCGAGTGTCCCAACGTGAGTTCGGTAGCCGGAAACTCCGACTGCCAATAGACCTTTGCGCGGTTACGCTCGGTAACCTCAATATCGCTATCGTACTCTATATTGCCGACATTGAGTCCTGTCTCCCAGAGGCGATTCTTCGCATCCGTAAGCGTACGTCCCATAAGTTGTGGCACACCGACAGCAACATTCGAACCCGCCACGCCGACATTCAGCACGACACCGCTACCCTTCTCCGCCTTAATATCGCTATCCTCAAAGACCTCCTCTTCGTTGATAAATTGGTTGAGGACATAGTTCGTGGCGATATCCTCAACATAGACCAGACGCTCAATAGTCAAACCCGCCATTTCAAGCACATTCTTCGCCTGTCGGAGTGAGCGTCCTGCCACATAAGGGACCTTCACCATAGGTTGGCGTATGGCGTTGATTGTTACATAGACCTTGCGCCCCGGCTTCACGACCACACCACCCTTTGGTAGTTGGTCAAGCACGACACCTCCCGGATATGACGAGACGTGCAACGAGTCATTCACAATAACCTGCAAGTCGTTCTGCAAAGCCTTCTCCTTCGCCACATCTATACGCGCACCTATAAAGTTGGGTACAGTACGTTGCGAATAGTGGCGTGTTCCCAACGCCATCAACAGATAGGCCGCCAATGCACCTACCAAGAGTACAATCAACATCACCACGAGGTGGTAGAGTATCGGAAATTTCTTCATATCATTGTTGGCAATCAGCCGTTAGTGCTTTATTTCGTTATAGTGAGTGTCGCGCTCAACAGCCCTATAACCCGCCGCCGCGCACATCTTCTCAATCTCGCCTATCGTAAGGCGCGGACGAGAGTCTGCTCCCGCCATTGAGTATATCTTTGTGGAGTCCTCTATCGTACCGTCAATATCATCTGCTCCGAACTGCAACGCCATCTCCGCCACCTCCTTGCCATACATCACCCAATATGCCTTGATGTGTGGCACGTTGTCCAAGATGAGTCGGCTCATAGCCAATGTTCGCATATCATCTACAACCGAGGTCTCACCTATCGCCTCCATACTGTTGTTTGCGCTACGGAACTTCAACGGGATAAAGGCATTTATGCCCCCCGTCCTATCCTGCAAGTCGCGCAAGCGCATAAGGTGGTCAATGCGATGGTCTATACCCTCAATATGACCGTACAACATCGTGGCGTTTGAATCTATGCCGAGTTTGTGAGCCTCCTCGTGCAGCGCAAGCCACTCCTCTGCCGAACACTTCTCCGGACATATCTCGCGACGTATCTCCTCGGCAAAAATCTCTGCTCCTCCTCCCGGGATAGACTCCATACCCGCAGCCTTCAATCGCTTCAAGCCCTCCGAGAGCGAGAGTCCGGCACGAGTTATCATATAGTGAAGTTCTACGGCTGTAAAGGCCTTAACGCATATTGTCGGCTCAACAGCCTTGATACGGGCTATCATCTCCAAGTAGTAGTCAAGGTCGCGATCAGGATGTACGCCACCAACGATGTGTACCTCCGTAGCACCGCAGCCCCTACGCGCCTCCACCTGCTCTATAATCTCCGCAAGCGAATACTCCCACGCCCCCTCCTCGCCCTTATGGCGACGATAGGAGCAGAAGCGACACGCAAAACGGCAGATATTGGTCGGCTCAACGTGGTAGTTACGATTGTAGAAGACCTTGTCGCCACTTACTCGCTGCTTCGCCTCACTCGCAAGGCGTGCCAAAAGCCATAACGGAGCCTCCTCCCACAGGAGTTTCGCCTCCGCCGCATCAAGTCGCTCGTGGCGTGCTACTCTCTCTGCTATCTCTTCAACTCTCATACTATTTAGGTGCTTTACGATAGAGGTAGATACCGATTATCGTGAAGATTATATTTGGCAACCATACCGCCAACAACGTAGGCATCGTACCGCCCTTTGCAAACTCCTCAAAGACTCGGTTCAACATTATATACGAGAAGCACAAAGCGATACCGATACCGATATGGAGTCCCGTACCACCTCGCACCTTACGCGACGATAGCGACACTCCGATAAGCGTCAAGATAAACGTTCCTATCGGGTAGGCGTAGCGCGTGTGGTGCTCCACCTCTATTTGGCGAATAGATGGCGAACCTTTGGCGCGTTGCTGGTCAAGAAAGTCGTTCAACTCGGAGATGTTCATCGTCTTGATCAACTCGCTGACACGTCCCAACTCAACAACGTCAAGATTCAGCAACGTATCAAGATTTCTGTATTGGGTGAACGTCTCAACACCTTTCTCATCAAAAGAGCGGGTGATATAGCGCGAAGCCGACCAACGCTTGCTCTCGTCGTCAAACTTAACCTCCGAGGCTTCAAGCGTACCGATCATTCGGCTGCCTTCATACCTTTCAAGTGCCATAAATGCCGCCTGCGAGGAGTTCTTCGAGAAGCCTCTGATATAGGCGAACGTACCCGGCTCTATCTGGCGGTAGATATGTCTTTCGTATTGGAAGCGTTGATTGCGACGAATATGTTTCTGCTCAAACGCCACGCAATCACGTTGTGCCACCGGAATAACCCACAGGCTCAACACCAACGAGAGCGTCGTAATAACAGATGCCGCGATAAAGTATGGCCACATCAGTCGTCGGAAACTCATTCCGCCCGACAACATCGCCACAATCTCGGTCTGATACGCCAACTTGGAGGTGAAGAAGATGCAGGCAATAAATGTAAAGAGTGCGCTGAACTGATTTATAAAAAATGGCACAAAGTTGAGATAGTAGTCGAGCATAATGCTCTTGAAGGTCGCCTGCGTCTCGGTAAAGTCGTCAATCTTCTCAACATAGTCAAAGATTACGACCACCACCACAATCATCAAAATTGCAAATATATATGTGCCGAGGAACTTGCGTATGATGTAGCGGTCGAGGATTTTCAACCCCGGCCACCAACTACGTCCTTTTTTATATTGCGGCTCCATTCTCTTTTTGGCTATTAGCTATTAGCCATTAGCTGTTAGCTGATTTTTATTTTTCAAAATTATACAAAAGCCAATGGCTAATGGCCAATGGCTAAAAGCCTATTTATTATAGTCTTCGTCCGAGTTTCTCGACCATCATATCCTTCCACTGTGCAAAGTCGCCCGCGATAATGTGTCGGCGAGCCTCGCCCACCAACCATAGGTAGAAGCCTGTATTGTGCAACGATGCAATCTGCGCCGCCAACATCTCTCCACACACCACAAGGTGGTGCAGATAGGCCTTCGAGTATTGGTGATCTACGAAGGTCGTGCCGTTAGGGTCAATCGGCGAAAAGTCGTTCTCCCACTTCTTGTTGCGAATGTTAATCACACCCTCACTCGTGAAGAGTTGTCCGTTACGACCATTGCGGGTAGGCATCACGCAGTCAAACATATCCACACCGCGAGCAATACCCTCCAAGATATTTATCGGAGTGCCAACCCCCATCAGGTAGCGAGGCTTATCCTCCGGCAATACTGCATTCACAACCTCAATCATTGCGTACATCACCTCCGTAGGCTCTCCAACCGCTAAACCGCCAATGGCGTAGCCGTCGGCATTGTACTGCAACACATTCTCGGCAGCCTTCGCACGCAGGTCGGCATAGCCGCAACCCTGCACTATCGGGAAGAGCGACTGGTAGTGCCCATACTTCGGTTCGGTCTTGTGGTATTGGTTGAAACATCTATCCAACCAACGCTCGGTCAAAGCCAACGACTTTGCGGCATACTCCTTCGGGGCATCGCCCGGAGGACACTCATCAAACGCCATCATAATATCGGCTCCGATGGTGCGCTCGGTATCAATCACGCTCTCGGGCGTGAAGAGGTGGCGCGAACCGTCAATGTGCGACTGGAAGTGGCAACCCTCCTCCTTCAACTTTCGGCACGCCGCAAGCGAAAAGACCTGAAATCCTCCACTATCGGTCAGCATCGGCTTATCCCACGACGAGAAGCGATGTACACCTCCCGCCTCCTCCAAAATCTTCATTCCCGGACGGAGGTAGAGGTGGTATGTGTTTGCAAGAATTATCTGCGCCTTCGCCTCCTCCTTGACATCACGATGGAAGATACCCTTCATCGCGGCGGCGGTACCCACAGGCATAAATATCGGGGTGTGAATCACTCCGTGGTCGGTAACAATCTCTGCTGCGCGAGCCTTTGTCGCCTTATCCTTATGTTGTAGTGTAAATTTCATCTCTATTTATTGGGCAAAGATAATATCTTTCGTGCGGATAACCAAAAAAGTGAATAACAATATATCGCCCTTCACCAAATCTCCGAATATATATTTTTGCTTATGAACGAAAAAAAGCGATACTTCGTATCGTTTGCCACAAAAACTTTTAGTATCTTTGTCCCAAATTTGCATATATCACGAGAATGGAGGCTATTAACAACTTTATACATACAGCGTACGTAAACTACGGCAACTGGGGCATAGCCTTGGCGGCGATACTTCTTGTGTTGTTTATCACACAGTTAGTCTTCCATCTCGGCATATACGGACGCGTTGCATCGTTCCGCCTCACCTCGCGCAAGCAGATACGCGACACGGAGCCCCCAATCTCGGTTGTGGTAACGATGTTTGCGGAGGAGGCCGACTATCTGGACACAGGTCTGATGCAGTTGCTTGGTCAAAACTACTCCGACTTTGAAGTCGTGGTGATCTATGTTGGCGACAGCGAAGATTTCTTCTCCGAGTTGAAGTACATCACCCGCATCTCGCCACACCTCACTCCGATACATCTGCGCACAAACCCAAGTTACGTTATCAAGAAGAAGATGGCGATAAATGTAGGTATCAAGAGCGCGAAGTACGACCATATCGTTATGACGACTACCGATGCCACGCCGACCTCGAATAAGTGGCTGTCGCTCATCGCAAAAGGATTTCTCTATGGCGACGTGGTACTTGGATATAGCGGTATCGCCTACAATGCGGGATTTGACAACTTCATCTTCCGCGAGTACCGCATCTCCAACTCGGTGGCGTGGCTCTCGGCTGCCATTCGCCGTAAGACCTACTCTGCATCGCACAGCGCATTCGGCTTTACCCGAGATCTGTACCTCAATGCGCGTGGCTTCAACCACCTTGATATGGAGGTTGGCGAAGATGATCTCTTGGTGCAGCAGATTGCCACACGCGACAACGTCAGCGTCGTTCTCGCTCCGAGCGCAACCTGTCGTGAGCGCGTTTGGGGTGGCTGGAAATGGTGGGCAAATGAGGTTGGTCGCCAACGTCTGACACACCGCTACTATCCTCGTATGACACTCGCTGTGATGTTCGTTGAGCAACTCTCGCGCGTACTCTTCTTCGGCTTTTCAATCGCTGCATTCGCCACAATGCAGTGGGAGTATTGCGCAGTGGTGGCAGCTCTTCTCTTCCTGCGATACTTTGCGGTGATGTTTGCCTCAATTCGCATCTGGCAACGCTTGGGCGAAACCCGACTTGTTGCCCTACACCCACTCTACGACATTGCAGAGCCTTTCATCAGACTCTACATTATACTACACTCGAAACTAATAGCGAAGAGGGCTTGGCGGGTTTAGACTATTCACGTCTGGAAGATCGCCTGCTTGTTCAGGCGGTACTCGAAGGGGACAATCGCGCCTTCGACTCGCTCTTTGCACGCTATCGCGACTCGATATACACGATGCTCTTGAAGTGTACGAACAATAGCGATGTAGTCGAGGACCTTATGCAGGAGGCCTTTATGAAGGCTTTCCTCAAAATCGGTATGTACAACCCGCAGTACGACTTCGGCGCGTGGATATATGCCATTGCGCGAAACACCTTTATCGACTTCTCTCGCTCACAGAAGAACAACGCGATAAACCCCTCAAACATACCGCTTGAAAATAGCGCCAACGCCAAATCCTCATCGCCAACGCCCGAAGAGTGCATCATCAACGCCCAGCAACGCGCCCTCTTGGAGCGATATATGGCGATGTTGCCCGACGACTACCGCCAACTCTTTGAGTTGCGCTTTATTGACGAGTATAGTTACGAGGAGATTGCCGAGCGACTCAATATGAAACTCGGAACAATCAAGACACGCATCTTCCGAGTGCGCAATATGATGTGTAAGTTGATTGAACAGAACTAACCTTTTAGGACGATGTCATACCCCCTTATAGAGCAATACTTTGATAACCTTTCGGAGGAGCAACGCCGACAATTCGCGATGCTCGGCGAGGTCTATGCCGAGTGGAACGCCAAGATAAATGTCATCTCACGCAAGGATATGGAGCATATCTACCTCCACCATATCCTGCACTCACTCGCCATAGGCAAGGTGTGCCAATTTGAGGAGGGCGCACGCATCTTGGACGTGGGCTGCGGTGGCGGTTTCCCGTCGGTACCTCTTGCGATACTCTTCCCCGATGTTCAGTTCACAGCCATTGACTCCATCGGCAAGAAGATTCGCGTTGTGGAGGGTGTCTGCGAAGCCGTCGGCATCAAGAATATCCGCACCATAAATGGTCGTGTGGAGGCGTTGAAAGGGGAGAAGTTCGACTATATCGTCTCGCGTGCCGTAACCGAGATGCCTCGCTTTGTCGGGTGGGTGCGCGGACTCGTTGAGCGCGGACACAAAGGCACACTTGATAACGGTATCCTCTATCTGAAAGGGGGCGACCTGACAGCCGAACTCGCTGCCAGCCACCGCAAATGGACACGCTACGATATCTCGGAGTTCTTCGGCGAGGAGTTCTTCCAGACCAAGCAGGTGGTCTATTCGGCAGAGTAGATAGGTGCAAATAGGCACAATAATTGCTTCAATCCTACAAAAAAAGGGTTGAAGCAATCTCTTTTTCTAAAAAAATCACTATATTTGTACAAACCTTAAAAAAATAGAGTTATGGCAACGAAATTTTATATCTGCAAACATTGCGGAAATGTAGTACACAAGTGTGTTGATTCGGGCGTACCTGTGGTATGCTGTGGCGAGAAGATGGAGGAGTTGGTAGCGGGTACTGTTGATGCAAGCCGCGAGAAGCACGTTCCCGTAGTTACAAAACTCAACGACTGCCGTATCAAGGTTGAGGTTGGCAGCGTGGCGCACCCAATGCTTCCGGAGCACCATATCGCCTTTGTCTATCTTGAAACCGAACACGGAGGTCAGCGCATAGATCTGACCGATAAGCCGGAATGCGAGTTCTGCACCTGCGCCGACAAACCTGTTGCGGTCTATGAGTACTGCAACCTGCACGGCCTCTGGAAGACAGAACTTTAATACAAAAGAGTGGGGAGCAACTCTCCACTCTTTTTTTGCTATTAGCCATTGGCCATTAGCCATTAGCTTTTTTTGAATTATATAGCAAGTATGAAACAACGTATTTTATTTGTCTGTTTGGGAAATATATGTCGGTCGCCGATGGCAGAGGAGATTTTTCGCACAAAGGTCGCCGAGCACGGTCTTGATGACCAATTTGAGATTGACTCCGCCGGTACTTACTCCGGACACGCGGGCGAGTTGGCTGACCCACGTATGCGCGAGGCGGCACATTGCAGAGGCTACCGCCTGACACATCGCTCGCGCCCCTTCCGCGTATCGGACTTTGACGACTTTGACCGCATTGTCGTGATGGACGACAGCAACTACGAGCGCGTAACCCGTCTTGCGCCTACACGCGAAGATATAGACAAAATATATCGTATGCGCGACTACTTCACTACATATCGCACCAACTACGATTATGTTCCCGACCCCTACTACGAGGGGCGAGAGGGCTTCTACCTTGTGATAAATATGCTTGAAGAGGCGTGCGACAACCTCCTCAACGAGATGCAAAAAGAGTCTGTCTAACAAGTTTTTTAGACAGACTCTTTTTGCCAGAAGTTGTATAACAAGAGGGATTTCAAGGCTCGCGAAGCCCGAAAAAACGGAGTTTACTTGGCGTAAATGAGCATTTTGAGGGCAAGCACAACGCGGAAAGCACCTTGTTAGACAGCTTCTTACTTTTTCAAAATTACCTTTTAGTATTTGCGCTCCACGTAACGCGCAAAGGTCTCCTTATAGTTCTCTCCGATAGGTACATAGTCCTCTCCAAGCCATCAAAGAGTTAGAGCAATAGCCCTCTACCCTATCGTTACCACCCTATTTTGAGCCCAACACCCCCGACTCCTCAATTTGTCGGATAATTCGGTTTGCGCGGTTAAAACCGATGCAAAACCTATCGCTTATGCCCGAAGCGGTCAATCTTTTCTGCCCTCTGGCATACTCAACGACCTCGTCGAACAGAGGGTCGCAGTTGCTCTTGTCAAAAGTGTTATTCTTCATTATCATCCATCGCTTTTATGGTTTGCAGTTTTGTTAGTTTTAGGTT
>JAFXHB010000141.1 GCA_017536605.1 Alistipes sp. | reverse complement strand
TTGGAGTTGTCGAGGAGTTCAAGTTGTGCGAAAAGGGCACCTCGTATAGTTGTAAGGTGCGCCTTGCGGCAGATATGGCAAGGCTATATAATGTAATTTTGGTGCGCAATACACGTGGTGGTGAGGCGAAAGCCCTTGAAGAGAGGGTATATGGAGGGGTTGTAAGATGATGCGTTGGCAGGGACTTATACTATTTTCGTTTGTGGTGCTGTTGGTGCAGATTGTTCTGCTCAACAACCTCGCACTATCGCCCTATGTTGCTCCGATGGTCTATATCGCCATTATTGCGATGATGCCGATTGAGACTTCGCAGTGGAAGATGTTGGGTGTGGCTCTTCTTGTCGGAGGGCTTATAGACCTTACGATGGGTACTGCGGGCTTGAACGTCTTGGCGACGCTTCCGGTGGCATATTTCCGCCGATTTATACTCGGTCTGTTGTGCGGACTCTCCTCCATCTCGAATGAGGAGGGTATCCCCACAATCAAACGTTTTGGCAGTCGTTTCCACCGATACCTTATCGTTGTGGTACTTCTCCACTCGTTGATATTCTACCCGTTTGAGTGGCTCTCACTCTCGGGTATAGGATTTTTGGTATTGCGCATATTGTGTAGCACGCTTATATCGTTGGTGATGATATATCTGTTGATTATCATCTTCTCGAAGCAACTCTCACGACGACAATGAATGGTGGCGTAACAACCTCTCCACGTGCCTTTGTGGTGCGCATCATCGTAGCCCTGATTTTTACGGTGTTGCTTGGTCGTCTGATATATATCCAACTTATAGATGATAGTTACGGCAACCTCTCTGACCAGATACAGTATCGTGATGTTGTGGTGCATCCTCCTCGTGGAGAGATATATGACCGCAACGGTGAACTATTGGCTCAAAATCGCCTCTGCTACGATGTCTCTATCATTCGCCGAGATATGTCGAAAGAGGGGTTTGATACGTTGCGCGTAGCGGCGTTGCTGAAAATGTCGCCGGAGGTTTTGGTTAAGCGAATAAAGAGTTCCCCATATCGTGTGGAGAGGAGAATATCGACCTATCCTATATCGGTGGAGGAGAAGTTGTTGCTTGACGAGTTGAATGTTGCGGGACTCTACACCTCGCAACGTACCGTGCGACAATATCCGCGTAAGATTGGCGGTAACCTCTTGGGCAGCATCAGCGAGGTGCCGGAGGAGAAGATACGCCAAGATGAGAGTTACTCGGCGGGCGACTATATCGGCAGGGAGGGCTTGGAGTTGGCATACGAGAGTGTGTTGCGTGGCGAGAAGGGCTTGATAATGCAGGATAAGTACGCTCCGCTTGACAGCCGTAATACGGTGCTTAAAGAGCCCGTGTCGGGACGCTCTATTGTCTGCACGATAGATGCCGAGTTGCAACAGTTTGCCGAGGAGTTGATGGAGAATAAGGTCGGCGCAGTGGTGGCGATAGAGCCATCTACGGGCGAGATTTTGGCAATGGTCTCGGCTCCGACATTCAACCCTGACGAGATGATTATTGGCCGTGAGCGCGGCAATAACTATATGCGCGAGCAGAACAACCCACGCCGTCCGTTGTGGAATCGTGCCGTGAGGTCGCGCTACCCGCCCGGCTCTACGTTCAAACTTGTAACGGGACTTATCGGAATGCAGGAGGGTGTCTTGCGCCCCCACTACCAATATCCGTGTCATAAGGGCTACCACCTTGGCGGAGAGCATATCGGTTGCCACGAGCATCGCTCACCGATAGACTTGCGCTATGCGATAGCGACTTCGTGTAACGCCTACTTCTGCTACGTCTTTCGCAATGTATTGGAGAACAAGAAGTTTGAGCGTGCCAAGGACGGCTTTGATGTGTGGAGGGAGTATGTGGACTCCTTCGGCTTTGGGCGTAAGTTGGAGAGCGACTTCTTGGGCGAGGGTTCGGGATATGTTCCTACGCGCCAATTCTACGATAAGATGTACCACAAGTCGTGGAATGCCTTGACGCTTTTGTCGCTCTCAATCGGTCAGGGAGAGTTGGGTTGCACCCCGTTGCAGATGGCGAATCTTGCGGCGATAGTTGCCAATAGGGGTTACTACTATATCCCTCACATTGTTCGTGAGATTGAGGGACAGGACTCGCTTGATAGACGATTCTACGAGCGACACTATACCAAGGTCGATCCGAAACACTTTGATGTGGTTGTTGATGGAATGTGGCGCGGTGTCAATGTAGATGGAACGTGTCAGGGTGCTTACCTGCGAGGCTGGGACGTCTGCGGTAAAACGGGTACAGCCCAAAACCCGCGTGGCGAGGACCACTCGACCTTTATATCGTTTGCGCCACGCAAGAATCCGCGTATCGCCATTGCGGTATATGTTGAGCACGGTGGTTGGGGAGCCTCTATGGCAGTACCTATCGCCTCGCTTATTGAGGAGAAGTATCTGACCGACACAATTTGCAGACCGCACCTTGTGGAGTATGTCAAGAAGACAAAGATTGCATATCCTATGTACGATAGGAAGAAGAGGTAGATTGAGATGGAGTATAGAGCAGATAAAATATCGCTCTTCAAGGGCGTTGATCGTGTAGCGGTACTCCTCTACATCGCGTTGGTGGTGGTCGGTCTGATTGCCATCTTCTCGGCATCGTGGGTTGAGGGGAGCGAAAACTTCTTCTCCTTCTCACACAACTACGTGAAGCAGGCGGTGTGGATTGTTATCTCGCTGGTTGCGGGCGTGGTGATGCTGCTGCTTGATGCGAGTCTGTGGCACAAAATAGCCTATTACCTCTACGGAGCAGCAATACTGCTGTTGCTTGTAACCTATCTCTTTGGTACGGAGGTGAATGGTGCGAAGGCGTGGTTTAAGTTCGGACCTATACAGTTGCAGACGATGGAGTTTGCCAAGATTGCTATCGCCTTGGCGTGCGCACGCCTTATGAGTGAGTACAACTTCTCGATACACTCGGCGAAGGATTTGATGAAGGTGGCGTTGCTGCTCTTTGTACCTCTCGGTATTACGGTCTTGCAGAATGATACAGGCTCCGGATTGGTGTTATGCTCGTTCCTCTTTATGCTCTACCGCGAGGGGCTGAATAAGTGGCTCTGCATACCTATTATATTTATAGCGGGACTCTTTATCCTATCGTTTATCTTCTCTCCGACGGCACTGCTCGTTACGTTGATATTGGTCTTTACCGTATCGGAGGGGTTGAGCGACGGTAGGTGGCGTGCCTGCGTGGTCTATCTCGCCGCGCTGTTTATGGCGAGCATCTTGCTCTACTTGGTGGTTAATATCTTTACCGAGTCGTCGTTCTCGTACTTCAACTCACTCCTTATCGCGACTATCCTATCGCTGATAGTGGTCTGTGTCTATGCCTATCGCGCACGCCTGCGTACGCTATTTGTTATGGTGGCACTATTTGTTGCGTCGGTGGCGATACTTCCGACCTCAAATGCGGTATTCAGCAAGTTGCGACCACACCAGCAGAAGCGTATTGAGGTCTTTCTCGGCATTGAGGAGGATTTGAATCTAACCTATAATGTGCGCCAATCAAAGATTGCTATCGGCTCCGGTGGTTGGTTTGGAAAGGGCTACTTGGAGGGGTCGCAGATACGCTATGGCTTGGTGCCGGAGCGACACACCGACTTTATCTTCTGCTCCGTAGGCGAGGAGTTTGGTTTTATCGGTACAACCTTTGTGTTGCTCTTGATAGCCGCCTTTATCTTGCGCTTGATGCGTATGGGCGATAATCAACGCGAGACCTTCGGTCGGGTCTATTGCTACGCGGTGGCATCTATCCTGTTGTTTCATACGCTTATAAATGTCGGTATGACTATCGGCATCGTACCCGTTATGGGTATCCCTCTGCCTCTTATATCCTATGGAGGCTCTTCGTTGCTCTCGTTTACGGTGATGATATTTATCGCCTTCTCGCTCGATGCCCAGACACGAAGCGAACTACCGACCAATCGCTCGTTGTAGCGGGTAAATTTCACCTTCACTCCTCCATAAGTACAAAGTCGGAGTAGGTAGGTGCTTGGCGGTTGCGTCGTCTGCGTTGTCGCGATAACTCTATATACTCGGCATAGACCACCTTTGTATGGGGGTTGGTGCTGATAATCTCTTGGCGGATAGCCTTCGTGCCGAAGCGAAAGCAGAGGAACTTTCGCGGTACGCGGTGAAGAACTTGATGGAGCGTATCCACACTCTCAATCGTACACTCAACCTTCTCGTTTAGAATAACCCCTTTTACTGTAACCCACTTGTCGCTCCACTCAAAGCCCTCTCCTTTATCAAGTATCGGCTCAAAACCCATTCGTGTAGTGAGGGTGGAGCAGAGGTCGGTGCGGGCAACTGTTGTGTCGTGCAGTGGTGCCTCAACCGTGAGGCGGGTTGAGGTTGAGGTGGCAGCGATGCTCTCGACACGTCGCAGGGCTATATTCAACTCCTTGATGCGCTCGGTGTCGCGTTGGCGCATACGCTTAAACTCCGCGAGATGAAGTTCAAGAGCCTGTATCGTCGCTACGGCATCGCCATTCTCGCTCTTGTAATGCTCAATCTCGGAGGTGAGAGCCTCTTGATTTCTTCGCAGACGCTTGTTCTCGTCTATGGAGTGGTTGAGCCAAGCCACACCGCCGACAAGCAACAGGGTGGTGCTTGCCGAGTAGATAAGTAAAAATTTTCTCATATATTCTATCTTTTAGGATTTTGTACTCCGACAAAGATAGATACAGAGAGTGCGGAATGGTATTTTTAAGATTGCTGAAAAGGGCGTAACAGGCTCTGTGTCAGCCTATATTTTTTCTAATTTTTTTACCTCTTGAACGATGCGTTCAGCGATGATATTCGAGAGTTGATGCCCCTCAATGCTTCCCAACGCCACGACACCGCGATGGTCTATATAGAGAATCTCCTTGTAGCGACGGACGTTGTCGTAGGGTATTGCGCCTTGAACTACGTGGTGCGAGGTCTTCTCCATTGCGCTCTTCGCCAAGTCAAACTCTATACCTCTGCCGTGCTGTGAGAAGATGACCTCATCGTCGGTAACCGCC
The DNA here is from genome assembly GCA_017536605.1 of Alistipes sp. GTDB lineage: Bacteria > Bacteroidota > Bacteroidia > Bacteroidales > Rikenellaceae > Alistipes. Next base: position 5,985 of record JAFXHB010000141.1, on the reverse strand, counting down.
ACCACCGAAGCACCATCTATGGCTGTGATTTCGTTGTTGTGGTCTATCCACATAGCAATAGACTCGGAGGGCAACGCGCTCTCGCTCTTGCAGAGGTCAAGCAGTGCATCGCGTGCAGATGTCGGGGCAAGCAGCAGGTCGCTCGTTACGCGATAGGGCTTGGCTACGGGGCGAATGGCTCGTAGCGGGAATGGCTCCAAGTAGAATGCCTTTTCGGTTACGATCTCGGTCTCTCCCGACGGATATAGTCGTAACTCTACGGCGTGTATAGCGTGTTGCGAGAGTCGCTCACTATTTATCACGGTGGCGATTTTTGTCATCAACTCCTCCCAACCAAGGAAGATCCGAGAGCCGAATATCTGCTCGGACAACACCTCTATCTCGCTGAATATATACGCAGGATATAGGGGATTCACACCACGTGTGCGAAACCGCTGGTAGATGTATGCACCTCTCTCGTTGCGTTCCATTGTACAGTTGTTAGAGGGAGAAGATTTTAAGTATCAGTTCGCGCAACAACTCGCTTGACGAGGCTCCGCCATCATCTATACCCTTGCTCTTTGCGTCGTACTCGGCAGAGAGTTGCAAGATAGTAAATACCTTCTGGTTTGGCCACGCGGCGGCTCTGCGCCTTATATCGTTTAGGAAGTATGGGCTGTTCAGGTGCAACTCCTTACACAACTCCATATCGTTCGGCATCGGGCGACCACTCTTGCGCGACTCCCACGCAATATAGTTGTAGGTGAAGAGTTGTCTAAAACTCTCATAGACAGCCTTTACGCTCAACAGAAGTGGGTACGCCTTCGGATTTTCGCCCATATATTGAGCGATGTGTAACGCCTGCTCCACGCGCTTATCCATTATGGCGTTGCAGAGTTCATAGTTGTTGAATTGGCGAGATATGCCGATATGTTGCTCAATATCCTCGGCGGTAACACGCTTGCGGTCGCTTGGGAGTGAGATTATCATCTTCTCCAACTCGTTGCTTATCTTGGAGATATTGACTCCGAGGTGCGCAACCAAAATTTTACCGCACGCCGAGTCCATCTCCAACCCCTTGCTGCGAGCAAAACCCGACACCCATCGCTCCGCCTCGTAGTCGCGAGGGCTGATTGAGTCAAAGACCTCTCCTGCCGCCTTGATACTCTTGTAGAGTTGTCCGCGCTTGTCAAGTGCTTTACCCTTGTGGCACAGCACCAACACGGTGGTCTGTTGAGGCTTTGAGGTGTAGCCCAAGAGCCCCTCAATCTTTTCGAGTTGTTGAGCCTCTCTGACAATTATAACCTCCTTCTCGCCCAACATCGGGAGTTGTCGGCAGAGGGTTGCCACGCTTGCGCCATCGGTATCGTTTCCGTAGAGCATAATCTGCGAAAATGTGCGCGATGCCTCATCAAGGATACCCTCCGCGAGGGCATCGCAGAGTGCATCTATGAAGTAGAACTCCTCGCCTTGCAGTAGGTATATTGGGGCAAACTTACGGGCTTTGATGTCGCTCATAAGTCGTCCAAACTCTGCCTCGCACGAGGCGAATGTTGCTCTCTTTTCGGCCATATCTTAAAGCGTATTTTTTGTAATTTTTAGTACCTGCTCGGTCTTGTCGTTGATGCGGAAACGCTCGTCAATACGACGACCTACAACCCAGACAATCTCCTCGCCCGACACCAATACGAACTGTCGCATACGCTCAATGTGCGACACCTTCATATCGGTCAGCAAATCGCCCACCTTCTTATGCCCCTCCATTCCGAATGGGATAAAGGAGTCCCCCTCACGCCAACGGCGCAGATGGAGAGGATAGTGCAACTTCGCCTCATCTATCAGTGCCGTATCGGACGACACCTTATACTCATCTATGAGGTCTATGTCGGTATGTTCGTAGTAGAGTACGGAGTTACCGCAGTAGGAGCGCATATCGCTTGGCAGCACCTCCACTTCGCAGTTGTCCTCCTCGCTGATACGGGTAACGAGAATCTCGCCTCGCTCAATGTAGGCCACCCACTCGCGCGAGTAGAATCGCTTTGCCGAACTCCCCTCGCGAAGTGCGCGACAGAGGTTCTCCACCACGTCGCCCTTAAATCCGTAGGTTGAGTTGAGCAACTCGTATATCACAAAGTCGCGTGGATAAATCGGGTCAATCTCCTCTACGACGATGCGGTCTATATCCCCCTCGTGATGTACGGCACGCTCGCGTATTCGCGCTATTGAGGCGTCAATAAGTTGCTGTGCCGACTCCAAGCGGTAGAGATTTCCGCGCATCAGAGGTGTGAACTTGCTGTTAATCTCGCGTATCATCGGCAACAATCCTAAACGAATCTTGTTGCGCAGATACTTCGTCGAGCGATTTGAGGAGTCTTCGCGGTATGGAATATGGTTGTGTACCGCATACTCCAAAATATCCTTTCGTGTGGCGAAGAGCAGCGGTCTTACGACACTCCCATATTGCCCGCTTATACCCGTCAGCCCGCGCAAGCCTGTGCCGCGTAGAAGGTTTATAAAGAATGTTTCGATGGAGTCGTCGGCGTGGTGTGCAACCACGATTGCTTTGTAGCCAAACTCCTCGCACAAGGCGTAGAACCACTCGTAGCGAAGTCGGCGGGCGGTCATCTCCATAGAGTCGCCCGTGCGCTCCATCTCGCCTACCGTGTCAAAATCTTTGCAGTGGCAGCGAACACCGAGATAGTCGCACTCGCGCTTTACCATCTCGGTATCCTCATCGCTCTCGGCACCTCGCAACTTGAAGTTGCAGTGCGCAACGGCTACGCGGTAGCCCAAACGCGACAACAGCGAGAGCATAACCATTGAATCGACACCTCCCGACACGGTGAGGAGAATGTTATCCTCCTTGCTGAATAGAGAGTGGCGCGATATATACTCCTCAATACCCCTTATTAAAGCCTCTGTGTGCATACTCTATAATACATTAACCTCCGGAGAGATCTCTATGCCGAACTTTTGGTCTACGCAATGTACCACCTCCTTGGCAAGTTCTATAACATCATTACCCGTTGCTCCGCCATAGTTCACCAAGACCAAAGCCTGACGCTCGTGAACGCCTACTGCACCCTTGCGATATCCCTTCATTCCCGCCTTGTCAATAAGCCAGCCGGCGGCAAGTTTCATCTTGTCGGGGTGTGCTGTCGGGTAGAGTGGCATCTCCGGATACTCCTCTTTGAGAGCCTCTGCCATCGCCACATCTACAATCGGATTCTTGAAGAAACTGCCTGCATTGCCCAATACGGCGGTATCTGGCAACTTTGAACGACGAATCTCGCAGATGGCATCGCGAATGTTGCGCAACGAGACTCCGCCTCGTGCCTCTACCTCGCGCGAAACATCGCCGTATGCGAGTTTTGGCTGTGGCACCTTCGAAAACTCAAACTCGACGGAGGTGATAACTACGCGCCCCTTCAACGACTGCTTGAAGACACTCTCGCGGTAGCCGAAGGCGCAATGCTCGGCGGCGAGCGTTATAAAGTTGTCGCCCTCCACGAAGTACATCTCTACGGCACGAATAGTATCCTTCGCCTCTACACCATAAGCCCCGATATTCTGTACAGGCGCAGCACCCACCTTTCCGGGTATGAGCGAGAGATTTTCAATGCCCCAGAGGTTGCGCTCTACGCTCCACTCTACGAGGTCGTCCCACTCCAAGCCTGCACCCACCTTTACACGTACGCTCTCCTCGCTCTCGGCAACAACCTCAATAGAGGTATCGCACGGCGTAATCAGAGTTACCTCTACCCCCTTCGTGAAGAGGATATTGTTGCCTCCGCTCAATACATACCACTCCTTGTCGCCCAACTCCTTGAAGATGGCGCGAAGTTCCTCTGCCTTATCAAATTCAATAAGGCACTGCGCCTGCTCCTTCACGTGGAAAGAGTTGCGTGGCGCAAGATCTACATTATTAAATTGGCGAATCATATTGCAAAGATAGTAAAAAAATCGTTCTGATTGGTGAATTTTGCACAAATCTGCGGTCGCTGAAATGCTCACATACGGAGAGTATGCTCCGCTTTCATCGCCTTGCTTTGCGCAAAATTCCCACAATCATTTACGATTTTTTTACATTAGGGGAGTTCTGATGCGTTCTTTTTGCACCAATCTACGGATAGCAAAATGCTCACACATTAGTTTTGGCCATTGGCCATTAGCCATTGGCCATTGGCTTTTTTAGTTAGGAGATAGGAGATAGGGGATAGGAATTATAGGATAGCGCGATCCCTATACCTCCTATAAATCCTATAACTCCTATCGTTGCGCCTTTCCGTTCTCCGTTAATCTCTCTTCTCTCTTCTGTTATAAAACTAACAGCCTAAAAGATTGGAAAAATAGCAAAACCTTTGTATTTTTGCGTGCGCTTTTTTGGGCAATTCGGTTTTGATGCCCATTTAGCGAGATATTTGCAGACAAAAAACAAAACAACAAACATAAAATATAAGGATTATGGCAAAAAAATTTATCACTTGTGATGGTAACTACGCCGCAGCGCATATCGCGTATATGTTCTCGGAGGTAGCGGCTATCTATCCTATTACGCCATCATCGACTATGGCAGAGTATGTTGATGAGTGGGCTGCGCAGGGTCGCAAAAACATCTTCGGCGAGATTGTAAAGGTTGTAGAGATGCAGTCGGAGGCTGGTGCTGCGGGTGCTGTACACGGCTCATTGCAGAGCGGTGCCTTGACTTCGACATTTACAGCATCACAGGGTCTGCTCCTTATGGTGCCAAATATGTATAAGATTGCTGGCGAGCTCCTCCCTGGCGTGTTCCACGTTTCGGCACGCGCCTTAGCAGCTCAGGCTCTCTCAATTTTTGGTGATCACCAGGATGTTATGGCTGTGCGCCAGACAGGCTTTGCTATGCTTGCAACATCGTCGGTGCAGGAGGTTATGGATCTTGCTGGTGTCGCTCATATCGTAGCTCTTAAGTCGCGCATACCATTCGTACACTTCTTCGATGGCTTCCGCACCTCTCACGAGATTCAGAAGATCGAGCTTATCGACGAGGCGTCGCTGGCAGCAATGTTCGACCGCGAGGCTCTTAAGGAGTTCCGCCGCCGTGCGCTCAACCCCGAGCACCCCGTAACGCGTGGTACGGCGCAGAACCCCGATATCTACTTCCAGACGCGCGAGGCATCTAACAAGTTCTACGATGCTGTGCCCGATATGGTTGCCGAGGCTATGGAGAAGATCTCGACAATCACTGGCCGCGAGTACAAGCCATTCACATACTATGGCGACCCCGAGGCCGAGAATATCATCATCGCTATGGGCTCGGTGACCGAGACTATCAAGGAGTGTGTGGACTACCTCCGCACTCAGGGTAAGCGTGTGGGTGTCATCACCGTGCACCTCTACCGCCCATTCTCGGCAAAGTACCTCTTCAACGTATTGCCTAAGTCGGTTAAGCGCATCTGCGTGCTCGACCGCACCAAGGAGCCAGGCTCTAACGGCGAGCCTCTGTTGCTCGATATACGCGATGCATTCTACGAGTGCGAGAATCGCCCTATGATCGTCGGTGGCCGCTACGGACTCTCGTCGAAGGATACCACCCCAGCGCAGATGTTGGCCGTATTTGCTAACCTCGAAGAGGCGCAGCCTAAGAACCACTTCACCGTGGGTATCAACGACGACGTTACGATGTTGTCACTGCCCGTAGGCAAGGAGATATCGATGGCTAAGGAGGGCACATTCGAGGCACTCTTCTTCGGTCTTGGCTCGGATGGTACGGTAGGTGCTAACAAGAACTCTATCAAGATTATCGGTGGCTCGACAGACAAGTACTGCCAGGCATACTTCTCTTACGACTCTAAGAAGTCGGGAGGCTACACCTCGTCGCACCTCCGTTTCGGCGATAAGCCTATCACCTCGCCATACTTGGTTACTACGCCCGACTTCGTAGCGTGCCACGTGCCTTCGTATGTCGAGAAGTACGACGTGTTGAAGGGCCTTAAGCGCGGTGGTTCGTTCCTCCTCAACTCGGTA
>JAFXHB010000011.1 GCA_017536605.1 Alistipes sp. | reverse complement strand
GTAAGCGACTGGACAGACGAGCAGGTAGGTGCAATCCGTTCAACAATCGCAGAGATGGGCTTGAAGGTAGAGGGCGAGTGCCGCTCATTGGTTCAGCTCAACATCAAGCGATTGATGGATATCGGTTGCTACCGCGGAATTCGTCACCGTCTTGGTCTTCCTGTTCGTGGTCAGTCAACCAAGAACAATGCACGTACTCGTAAGGGTCGCAGGAAGACAGTAGCAAACAAGAAAAAGGCAACAAAGTAATAAATAAGGAGTTATTATTATGGCAAAGAAAACTGGAACAGTTAAGAAGACGGTTGTTAAGGTTGGTGCCGTTGGTATGGCTTTCGTACACTCGACTTTCAACAACGTAATCATCACCATCACCAACGAGGTAGGTGAGGTTATCAGCTGGTCTTCGGCCGGTAAGATGGGTTTCCGCGGTTCGAAGAAGAACACTCCTTATGCAGCACAAACTGCAGCAGCAGATTGCGCAAAGGTTGCTTTCGATATGGGCTTGCGTAAGGTTAAGGTTTATGTTAAGGGTCCCGGTCAGGGTCGTGAGAGCGCAGTTCGCACAATTCACGGCGCAGGTATCGAGGTAATGGAGATTATCGACGTTACACCATTGCCACACAATGGTTGCCGTGCTCCTAACCGCCGTCGTGTATAATTTGCACTTTGCAAACGTATAGACAACTTGACAAACTTTAAGTTAAAAGAATTAAAAAAGTTAAAACAATGGCAAGATATATAGGACCAAAATCAAAGATCGCCCGTAAGTTTGGCGAAGCTATCTATGGTGCGGATAAGGTGCTTGAGAAGCGTAACTATCCTCCCGGACAGCACGGTCTTGCTCGCAAGCGTAAGAAGAACTCAGAGTATGGCGAGCAGCTTTCAGAGAAGCAGAAGGCAAAGTACACATACGGTATCTTGGAGAAGCAGTTTGCACGCACATACGAGGCAGCTGCGCGTATGGGTGGTATCACAGGTGAGAACTTGTTGAAGCTACTTGAGTGCCGTTTGGATAACGTAGTGTATCGTTTGGGTATTGCTCCCACTCGTGCTGCTGCACGTCAGTTGGTGTCACACCGTCACATTTGTGTAAATGGTCAGGTAGTGAACATTCCTTCATACCAGCTCAAAGCAGGTGATGTAGTATCAGTACGCGAGAAGTCAAAGAGCTTGGAGGTAATCACAGAGTCTTTGTCGGGTGCATCACGCAGCCGTTACGCTTGGTTGGAGTGGGACGGAGCCGCAATGAGCGGTAAGTTCTTGCAGAAGCCTGAGCGTGAGGAGATTCCTGAGAACATCAAGGAGCAGCTCATCGTCAACCTGTACTCGAAGTAGTAATTAACACAAATTCAATATTTTATGGCAATATTAGCATTCCAGAAACCTGAAAAGGTTATTATGCTCGAAGCTACTGCATCGTTCGGAAAGTTTGAGTTCCGTCCGTTGGAGCCAGGCTTTGGTATGACTGTCGGCAACGCTTTGCGACGCGTTTTGCTCTCATCGTTGGAGGGTTATGCAATTACGACCGTAAAGGTAGCCGGAGTGAACAATGAGTTTGCCGCTATCCCGGGTGTAATGGAGGGAATGATGGAGATAATCTTGAAGCTCAAACAAATCCGCTTTTTGCGTACCGTTGAGAACGAGGAGTTCGAGAAGGTAACTGTAAACGTAGCGGGAGTTACAGAGCTTACAGCAGGTTATATCTCAAATTACCTTTCATCGTTCAAGGTCTTGAACCCCGAGTTGGTTATCTGTCACTTGGCCCCAGGTACAAAGATGCAGATTACCATCACAATTGGTAAAGGCCGTGGATATGTGCCTTCGGAGGAGAATGCTCCTGCTGATAAGGAGTTGGACGTACTTCCGATTGACTCAATTTTCACACCCATCAAGAACGTCAAATACTCGATTGAGGACTATCGCGTCGAGCAGAAGACCGACTATGAAAAGTTGAATTTGGAGATTACTACGGACGGTTCGATTCATCCAAAAGAGGCCTTGAAAGAGGCTGCAAAGATTCTCATTCAGCACTTTATGCTCTTCTCAGACGAGAAGATTACAATCAATATGGACGACACCAGCGATAACGATACTTTGGACGACGAGGCATTGCGTATGCGTCAGTTGTTGAAGACCAAGCTTTCGGATCAGGATTTGAGTGTACGCGCACTCAACTGCTTGAAGGCTGCTGATGTTGATACCGTAGGTGATTTGGTAAAGCTAAACCGTAACGATTTGTTGAAGTTCCGTAACTTCGGTAAGAAGTCGCTTACAGAGCTGGACGAGTTGCTTGCATCACTCAATCTTAAGTTCGGAATGGACGTATCACTCTACAAACTTGATAAAGACTAATTATGAGACACAATAAGAATTTTAACCACCTTGGCAGACAGGCGGGTCACCGCAAGGCAATGTTGTCGAATATGGCATCATCGCTCGTTCTGCACAAGCGCATTGAGACTACTGTTGCTAAGGCAAAGGCAGTACAGAAGTTCATAGAGCCTTTGGTAACAAAGTCTAAGGAGGACACTACTCACTCACGTCGTGTAGTATTCTCATACCTCAAGCAGAAAGAGGCAGTAACAGAGTTGTTCCGCACTATCGCCCCCAAGATTGCTGAGCGTCCGGGAGGTTACACTCGTATCCTCAAAACCGGTTTCCGCTTGGGTGACGCTGCTGATATGTGCATCATCGAGTTCGTTGATTTCAACGAGGCTTACACATTTGGCAAGCTCCCATCAACAGAGGAGGCAGCGAAGCCAAAGACTCGTCGTTCACGCAAGAAGAGCGCAGACTCAGTAGAGGACGCAACTGT
>JAFXHB010000140.1 GCA_017536605.1 Alistipes sp. | reverse complement strand
TATGGCAGTAGAATTGAAGGATTTGACCAAGAGCGAAGAGAACTATTCGCAGTGGTACAACGACCTTGTTGTAAAGGCAGGATTGGCTGAAAATTCAGCCGTGCGTGGATGTATGGTTATCAAGCCGTACGGCTACGCTATTTGGGAGAAAATGCACGAGGTACTGGACGGTATGTTCAAGGAGACGGGACACCAAAACGCATACTTCCCACTCTTTATCCCGAAGTCCTTCTTCTCGAAAGAGGCAAACCACGTTGAGGGCTTTGCCAAGGAGTGCGCCGTGGTTACACACTACCGCCTCAAAAACGACGAGAACGGCAACGGTATCGTTGTAGATCCTGCTGCTCGCTTGGAGGAGGAGTTGATTGTGCGCCCTACATCTGAAACAATCATCTGGAACACATATAAGGGCTGGATCAACTCGTACCGCGACCTCCCTATCCTCTGTAACCAATGGGCTAACGTTGTGCGTTGGGAGATGCGTACCCGCTTGTTCCTCCGCACTGCCGAGTTCTTGTGGCAGGAGGGACACACCGCACACGAGACTCGCGAGGAGGCACAAGAGGAGGCACTCAAAATGATTAACGTCTATAAGAAGTTTGCCGAAGAGTGGTTGTGTCTGCCTGTTATCGTAGGTCATAAGTCGCCAAACGAGCGTTTCGCAGGTGCCGAGGATACCCTCACGATTGAGGCGTTGATGCAGGACGGAAAGGCTTTGCAGAGTGGTACTTCGCACTTCCTCGGTCAAAACTTCGCGAAGGCATTTGACGTAAAGTACGCCAACCGCGAGGGTAAGTTGGAGTATGTTTGGGCTACATCGTGGGGTGTTTCAACCCGCTTGATGGGAGCCTTGATTATGGCTCACTCGGACAACAACGGTTTGGTGTTGCCTCCGAAGTTGGCTCCGACACAGGTTGTTATCGTTCCTATCTACAAGGGTGAGGAGCAGTTGGCTGCCGCACGCGCGAAGATGAACGAGATAGCCGATGCGTTGAAGGCAAAGGGTGTACGTGTGAAGGTTGATGACCGCGACAATGTACGTGCAGGCTTCAAGTTCGCAGAGTACGAGTTGAAGGGTGTACCTGTACGCCTTGCACTCGGTCAGCGCGACCTTGCAAACGGCACTATCGAGTTGGCTCGCCGTGATACCCTCACAAAGGAGACCATTTCGCAGGAGGGCATCGTTGATTATATCGTAAATCTGCTTGACGAGCAACAGAAGAATATCTTCCAGAAGGCTCTTGACTATCGCAACTCAATGATTACCAAGGTTGATACTTGGGAAGAGTTCGTTGAGGTGTTGAACAACAAGGGTGGTTTCATCTCGGCACACTGGGACGGAACACCTGAAACAGAGCAGGCTATCAAGGAGGCTACCAAGGCGACTATCCGCTGTATTCCTTTGGACGTTGAGCCGGAGGAGGGTAAGTGCATATTCACGGGCAAGCCGTCGCACTGCCGCGTATTGTTTGCCAAGAGTTACTAAAAGAGTTACTAAAATGAGGCGTTTAGCGATAATTATTGCGCTCTTTTGCCTTGCGTTGCCCGTAGCGGCAAAACCAAAGGCGGAGATTAAAAGCCAGTGGCGAGGTGCAAAGGTGGCATACCTTGGCGACTCTATCACCGACAAGCGTCAGGTCGAAAAGGGGCAAAACGATACCTATTGGGTATATCTCGAATCGTTGCTCGGAATCGAGCCATATGTGTATGGTATCAGCGGCAATCAGTGGTCGCATATTCCGGCGCAGACCGACAAACTCATTGCCGAGCGAGGCGATGATGTGGATGTGATAATGATTTTTATCGGTACCAACGACTACAACGCCAATGTTCCACTCGGCGAGTGGTTCTCGGAGGAGGTTGTGGATGTTGAGGTTACAGGCTCACGCACGGCAAGAACGAGCGTTATAGCACAGCGCAAGAAGCGCACTGTATCCATAGATGACAACACAGTATGCGGTCGCATAAATATCGCAATGGCGAAGTTGAAGGAGGCATATCCTACCAAGCAGATTATCCTCTTGACTCCGATTCATCGTGGCAACTATGTTAGCGAGAGAAGCCTTCAACCAAACGAGCTCTACGCTAACGGTGTAGGAGAGTATATAGACGCTTATGTTGATGTTGTGAAGGAGGCGGGCAACATCTGGGCTGTGCCTGTCATAGATCTGAATGCTATCTGCGGACTCTATCCGTTGGAGAAGGTGAACGGCATCTATTGGCGCAAACCATCGTCTGTAAAGAGTGTAAAGTCAGGCAGAAACCTTGAAGATAGGTTGCATCCTAATAGTGCCGGACACAAGCGTATGGCGTTGGCATTGGCATATCAGTTGCTGGGATATCCTGCGAAACTCGACTAAAACACAATTTGTAGCATGACCGACCAACGAACAACAAAGATATACCGAGTAACACTACTCGGTATGTTTGTAAATATCGCACTCTTCATCTTCAAACTTATAGCGGGTATTGTCGGACGAAGTGGGGCGATGATTGCCGATGCCGTACATTCGGCTTCGGACTTCGCTACCGATATAGTGGTCTTGGCGTTTGTGCGTATCAGCGCGAAACCGCGTGATGATGACCACGATTGGGGACACGGCAAGTACGAGACTCTCGCCTCGCTGATTATCGGCGTGGTACTCTTTGCCGTAGGTGCAGAGATTTTGGTGGATAGCACCGAGAAGATTATGGCGGTGATAAATGGCGAGGTACTACCCCGCCCCGGCATTATAGCCATCATCGCTGCCGCCATATCTATCGTGGCGAAGGAGGTTCTATACCAATATACCGCGCGTGTAGGGCGCAAGTTGGACAGTCCGTCGGTAGTGGCAAACGCGTGGCACCACCGTAGCGATGCCCTCTCCTCCATTGGCGCACTGCTCGGCATCGGTGCGGCCTACCTCTTCGGTGAGAAGTGGCGCATTGCCGACCCAATAGCGGCGATTGTCGTGGCGGCACTTATCGTGAAGGTCGCCTATGACCTATGCCGCACCGCCATTGCAGAGTTGCTTGAAAAGAGTCTGCCACACGAGGTGGAGGAGGAGATTCTAAATATCATATCTGCCACTCCGAATGTCTATAAGCCGCACAACCTTCGCACACGTCGTATCGGCTCGGATATTGCGATTGAGGTGCATATTCGCGTTGATGGGGAGATGAGCGTACACGCCTCGCACGAGATTTCGCGCGATATTGAGCGAGCCCTACGCACCCGCTTTGGCGAGGGTACAGCTGTGGCGATACACGTAGAGCCTCTGAAATAGAACCTTTGTAGTGAAATTGAGAAAGGCAATGATGCCAAAAATAGATAGAGGGTGTGTCTAAAAAGTTTTTAGACACACCCTCTCTGTTTGAAGTTGTATAACAAGAGCTATTTTGGAGCTGCTCGCAGGCTGGAAAAGCGCAGTTTACTCGGCGTAAATGAGCATTTTCCAGACAAGGCAGATGCCGAAAGAGCCTTGTTAGACAGCTTCCTTGTTTGACTTGGTTAATTAGAAGCCTTTACCAATAGCGAGGAAGTCCTCTGCCTTCAATGCAGCACCACCAATCAAACCTCCATCAACATCAGCCTTTGCGAAGATCTCGGCAGCGTTAGATGGCTTGCACGAACCACCGTAGAGAATTGGACACTCCTCGGCAGCAGCACCGAACTTCGAGCGCAACAC
>JAFXHB010000139.1 GCA_017536605.1 Alistipes sp. | reverse complement strand
GGGCAGTTATCTCCTCGTCGTGTAATATGTACGAGGAGGTAACAACCTCAAAAGATAAGACCCACGCCGAGGCGACGAAGGTCTACGAGTACACCCCTGCCCCTGGGCAGTTTATCAACGAGCCGAAGATGGGCTTTGATGGCAAGCAGACCACTGCCGAGGCAGCTGCAAGATATGCCGAGAGCCGTTTGAGTAGCGGGTTGGATATCTCGTTGGGTGGCTTTGGTGGTTATATTGTTGTTGGCTTTGATCACAATGTGCTTAACTTTCCGCAGTACGACTTTGCGGTTATGACGAATGCCTTTGACGGGTCGTCAGAGCCTGCTGTTGTGTGGGTGATGAAAGATGAGAATGGCAATGGACTCCCCGACGATGTTTGGTACGAGTTGGCAGGCTCCGAGACGGGTAAGGCGGAGACGATAGAGAACTATGCCGTAACCTACTATCGCCCGTCGGCTCCGAAGATGTCGGTGCAGTGGCGCGATAATCAGGGCGGAAGTGGCGAGATTAGTTACTTGCCGAGCTACCACACACAAGATTACTACTATCCGGAGTGGATTGAAGCAGACTCTTATACTCTTGTCGGCACCTGCTTGAAGGCTCGCAGTTATGATGATTCTGGCGATGGGTCGCATTGGATAAATTCAAATTTTGATTGGGGCTATGTTGATAATTTTAGTCCCGAAGATTTTAATACGAAAGATAAAAGCAATCGCTTTGATATCTCTAACGCCGTTGATGCCGATGGCAAGAGTGTGGAGTTGGACTATATCAACTTTGTGAAGGTGCAGAGTGCCATAAACTTCCAGTGTGGCTGGATAGGTGAAGTCTCTACGGAGGTGCGAGGCTTTAAGGATATCAACTTTGAGTAGGAGGGGCGTTTGATGACGAGGAGAATACTCCATACTTTGTTCGTTGCGCTTGCAGTTGCGTTGAGTGGCTGTATGCGCTGGGACTATGGTATTCGGGAGGAGTTCAACGCCTCGCCGTCGGGACTCTTTATCGTGAATGAGGGTAACTTCCAATATGGCAATGCGACGCTCTCGTACTACGACCCTGCAACCCGCAAGGTGGAGAACGAAATCTTCTATCGTGCAAATGCTATGCGTTTGGGCGACGTGGCGCAGTCTATGGTTATTCGCAATGGTGTAGGTTGGGTTGTGGTGAATAACTCCCACGTGGTCTTTGCGATAGACGTAGATACCTTTCGTGAGGTGGGGCGCATAACCTCGCTTACCTCCCCTCGCTATATACACTTCGTGTCCGACGAAAAGGCATATATTACGCAGATATGGGATAACCGTATCTTTATTGTCAATCCGAAACGCTACGAGGTTGTAGGCACGATTGAATGCCCGAATATGGCAGTGGAGTCCGGCTCTACGGAGCAGATGGTGCAGGTGGGCAAATATCTCTATGTAAACTGCTGGTCGTACCAAAATCGTATCTTGAAGATAGATACCGAGAGCGATAAGGTGGTTGAAGAGTTGGTTGTCGGTGTGCAGCCGACCTCGCTTGTGGTTGATTGTAATAACAAACTCTGGACAATTACCGATGGAGGCTACACTAACTCGCCATACGGACACGAGCCTCCTGCGCTCTACTGTATAGATATCAGTGGCGAAAAGATGACGATTGAGAAGCAGTTTCGCTTCGCTATTGGCGATAGCCCCTCCGAGATACATATCAACGGGGCGGGTGATACGCTCTATTGGATAAATGATGACGTATGGTCAATGTCGGTTACAGCCGACAGTACCCCTATGAGCCCATTCTTGGAGTCGGGTGGCACGATATACTACGGACTTACGATAGACCCGACAAGTGGCGATGTCTATATCGCCGATGCCATAGATTATCAACAGGCAGGCAAGGTCTATCGCTACTCTGCTGCGGGTGAGAAGATAGATGAGTTCTATGTTGGTGTAATCCCTGGCTCATTTAGTTGGAAGTAGTTATGGCGAGAAGGAGATACATATCACTGCTGGTGCTACTTCTCGGTTGCGTATCGGCCTATGCCGAAAGCGATTGGATAAGCAAAGGGCTGCATATACCGAGTGTTGAGGTTGTAGGACAACGCCCGATGCGCGAGGTCGGCGAGCAACGCACCAAATTTGATTCGGTGGTGTTGAAGGAGAATGTTGCTCTCTCTATGGCAGACGTCTTGGCGTTTAACTCCTCAATCTTTGTTAAGAGTTACGGCAGGGCAACACTCTCTACCGTGTCGTTCCGAGGAACATCGCCCTCGCATACACAGGTTACGTGGAACGGTATGAAGATAAATAACCCTATGTTGGGTATGACCGACTTCTCGACTATTCCGGCATACTTTATTGACGACGCAACGCTTCTGCACGGCGCATCTTCGGTCAGCGAGTCGGGAGGAGGTCTTGGCGGTGCTGTGCGTCTAACTACAAAACCCACCCCGAAGAGGGGCTTTGGGTTGCAGTATGTGCAGGGTGCAGGCTCATTTTTGACCTTTGACGAATTTCTGCGCCTGACATACGCTACCGATAGGTGGCAACTCTCCACGCGTGCGGTATTCTCCTCCTCGCGTAACGACTTTAAGTATCGTAACCGCGATAAGAAGATGAACATCTACGACGATGAGATGAATATCGTGGGACAGTATTATCCCGTAGAGCGAAATAAGAGTGGCTCGTTCAAGGACCTACACATCTTGCAGGAGGCATACTACAATACGGGCAAGGGTTCAAGAGTGGGGTTGAGTGCGTGGTATATGAACTCTAACCGCGAACTGCCGATGATTACGGCAGACTATGGCGAAGATACCGAGTTTGACAATCGCCAGCGAGAACACACCTTTCGTGGCGTGGTGTCGTTTGACCACATTCGCCGAAATTGGAAGATAGGGGCAAAGGGTGGCTACCTCTACACTTGGCTCGCCTATGACTATAAGCGAGATGCAGGCAACGGAGTGATGATGTCGATGACTCGCTCACGTAGTAGGGTGCATACAGCCTACGCAAGCGTAGAGAGCGAATACCACATAGATAAGCGGCTCTTTGTTGAGGCGAAGGTGTCGCTGCACCAACACTTTGTGCGTAGCGAGGATAAGAATATAATCTTGCAAGATGGCGATAGGGCGATAGTAGGCTATAATACGGCACGAGCCGAGTTCTCGGCAATGGTGTCAGCCCGCTACCGACCTCACGAGAGGGTAGGCATAGGTGCTACTATCCGCGAGGAGTCCTATGGTCGGAAGTGGACTCTGCCTATCCCGGCTCTATTCTTTGATGCGACACTCTCCAAGAGAGGTAATCTCCTCTTCAAGGCATCGGCAACGCGCAACTATCGTTACCCTTCGCTCAATGATATGTACTTCCTGCCGGGTGGAAATCCGAACCTTCGCGCAGAGCAGGGTTGGAGTTACGATGCGGGGCTATCCTTCTCGGTGGGTAAAAGCGAGGTCTATAAGTTGTCAGGCTCGGCGAGTTGGTTTGACTCCTATATTGACGATTGGATAATCTGGCTCCCTACAACCAAAGGCTTCTTCTCACCTCGTAATGTAAAGCGGGTCCACGCCTACGGAGTGGAGAGTGAAGTGTTGCTCTCGGTGCGGTTGGCTCGTGATTGGAGGTTTGAGGGTAGGGCGACCTACTCGTTTACCCCTTCGGTGAATTGTGGCGAGAAGATGAGCGAGGCAGATCGCTCGGTGGGCAAACAGTTGCCCTATGTACCACGCCACTCGGCTTCGGCAACCGCCAAGTTATCTTTCCGCTCGTGGTCGTTGCTCTATAAATGGAACTATTACAGCACTCGCTACACAATGTCAAGCAACGACTATACGCTTACGGGTACTCTGCCCCCATACTTTATGAATAATATCGCACTTGAAAAGAGTTTCTCGTTCCGTTGGGCAGACCTCTCATTAAAGGGTGCTATAAACAACCTCTTTGACGAGGAGTATCTCTCGGTGCTATCTCGCCCGATGCCGGGTATAAACTTTGAGATATTTGTGGGCATTACTCCGAAATGGGAGGGCTTCCGTCGTCGCAAATAGGTTAGTTGTACGACATTCGTGGTAATAAATAGCTCGAAAAATCAAAAAAAAGATAAAAAGTTTTGTTATTTCAGAAAAAAGCACTAATTTAGTAGTGCGAAAATTCGTATTTCAAAGAAATAACACTAAAACTTTACAAGTTATGATTATCACATTTAATGAGTTGCGCCGCATCAAGGATAGACTTCCAAGCGGCAGTTCACAGCGTATTGCAGATGAGTTGGGTCTCGATGTTGAGACTGTTCGTAACTACTTTGGTGGAAAGCACTTCGACGCAAAGGGTTCTGTGGGAGTTCACTTCGAGCAAGGTCCTGATGGTGGCGTTGTTACGCTTGACGATACTGCAATCTTTGATGCAGCGATGCGCATCTTAAACGAGTTGGAAGCATAAAGGGCTTCTCTTTAATATCGGGTTGTCCTGCAAAGGACAGCCCTTTTTGTTAAATTTTGATACAACTATGAAGAGAGTTTTAATGATGATAGTCGGTGTTGCGCTGACAATGTCGCTTACGGCAGCACCCCAAAACATTAAGTATGTAAAGGCAACCGACCTCTCGTTGCTTGGTAAGATGTGTGAAACAACCAACCCTTACCACCGTTTAGATGTCGATAAGTACCCCGACTTTACGAAGAGCGAGGCTAATCTGCTGAAAATGTCGTCGGGCTTGATGGTAGCCTTTAAGACTAACTCGAAGGATATCTACGTCAAGGCACAATATGGACCTGCAAGTACGTGGAACGCCTACGCTCCATTGGCATCGACTACGGGTTTTTCGCTCTTTGTTAAAGATGCCGAGGGCGAGTGGACTTGGGCGGGTGCGAAGGCTCACCGTGTCGCCCCTGTGAAGGAGAACTTTGAGAAGTTGGCAGAGCCTCTTGCTGTCGTTGTCGGAATGAGTGGCGAGGAGCAGGAGTGCTTGCTCTATCTGCCTCTCTATTCGGAACTTGTAGGCTTGGAGATTGGTGTTGTTGAGGGCGCGACTATTAAGCCGTTGGAAAATCCGTTCCGCCACAAGATTGGAGTCTTTGGCTCTTCGTTTACACACGGCTCGTGCGCTTCGGGTACAGCACTCACTTGGCCGGCATTCTTGTCGCGCTCCACGGGGTTGTATCTCTGCTCGTGGGGTATGTCCGGTAATAGTAAATTGCAACCTTATATCGGCGACCTGTTGGGCGAGGCAAAGTGTGATGCCTATATTTGCGATGCCTTCTCAAACCCTACTCCAAAGCAGATTGAGGAGCGTATTCGCCCATTTATCAAGGCTATCCGCAAGCATACCGACGCTCCTATCATCTTCCTGAATACGATCTATCGTGAGCATCGCAACTTCCGCCCAGCCTACGATAAGCGTGAGCAGACCCGCATAGATTGCGTTAAGCGAGTTTTGGCGGAGGTTGAGAATGAGTTTGAGAATATCTATTTTGTGGATATTCCTAATCAGACAGGTACCGACCATATCACCTCTGCCGATGGTACTCACCCATACTCGTATGGTTATCACCGTTGGGCGCAGGCGATTGAGAAGCCGATTCTTAAAATCCTCAAAAAGCACAAGATTAAGTAAAATTGTTTTTAAGCAGCGTTTGCTGCGTTAAACTTCGGTAGCCGAGTTGCTCACATACGCCAAAGTATGCTGCGCACTCGGCTCCTTGTTTGCCTTACAACCATCTACTTAAATTCCAATTTTGGGTTTTGCACCCATTTTATATATCCTATAACTCCTATATTTCCTATCAAACCCGCAAAAAAGCCAATGGCCAATGGCTAATGGCTAAAAGCCCAAGAAAAATTGTCATCTGTCAACTGTCAATTCTCAATTATTTTGTGCCATTTTGTCATACTGCCTTCCGCCGAAAACCTCTATTTTGGCAGAAAATCTGCAAAAAATCACCAAAAACGGCTTTGGCAAGGGGTTTGCTCTACTAAAAAGCGAAAACGAAACAGAACAAAAACAACAAAAACAATAAACAAATAAAAAATTTACAACTATGGGAAAGATTATTGGTATTGACCTTGGTACAACAAACTCGTGTGTTGCCGTTATGGAGGGCTCGGAGCCCGTTGTTATTCCTAACTCGGAGGGACACCGCACAACCCCTTCTATCGTTGCCTTCACCGATGGTGGCGAGCGCAAGGTGGGCGACCCTGCAAAGCGTCAGGCTATCACAAACCCAAAGCGCACAGTATTCTCTATCAAGCGTTTTATGGGTGAGCAGTACGACAAGGTTTTGGGCGATGTGGAGCG
Source organism: Alistipes sp. (assembly GCA_017536605.1). Lineage (GTDB taxonomy): Bacteria > Bacteroidota > Bacteroidia > Bacteroidales > Rikenellaceae > Alistipes. The sequence goes on along the minus strand of JAFXHB010000139.1, from coordinate 252 downwards.
TGCTCCATACGCAATTGTTAAGGGCGCAAACAACACTCCGCGTGTTGAGATTGACGGTCGTCAATATACTCCGCAGGAGATTTCGGCTATCATCTTGCAGAAGATGAAGAAGACCGCCGAGGACTATCTCGGTCAGGAGGTAACAGAGGCTGTTATCACTGTTCCTGCATACTTCTCCGACTCGCAGCGTCAGGCTACCAAGGAGGCAGGTGAGATTGCAGGTTTGAAGGTGCGCCGTATCATCAACGAGCC
>JAFXHB010000138.1 GCA_017536605.1 Alistipes sp. | reverse complement strand
TGGGTAAGATAGGAACTCTTTGGTGCTACCTCCCTAATTATTTGTAGAGCCTCCTCGACCGAGAAGTGAGAGTCGTGCGGCTCGAAGCGCAACGCATTGATAACCAGCACCTCTACACCCTCCAATTTCATCAGCTCCTCATCGCTTATAGCCTTAAAATCGGTGAGATAAGCTAAACGACCGAAGCGAAATCCTGTAACCTCAAAACGCGAATGTGAGCCTCGAATGGGAACAATCTCTACGCCCTCTATCGAGAAGGGTTGCGAGCCAAACTCGTGCAACTCAATCTGGGGCACACCGCGATAAGGGTTAGCTGAAAAGGCATAGTCGTAGTCCTTACGCACACATTCGCAGGTATCGTGAGTGCCGTAGATGTGTACGGTGTGGATATCATACGGATAATCGACAAAATTTAATGCACGCACATCGTCGAGTCCGCCAATATGGTCTTTATGTTTATGTGTCAGCAAGATAGCTGTGACGTGGCTGACACACTCTCTCAGCAGCTGTTGCCGAAAGTCGGGGCCGGCATCAATCACAAATCGCTTATCGCCTACCTCTACCATTGCCGAGGTGCGCAGTCGTCTGTCGCGCTCGTCCTCCGAATGGCAAACTGCGCAGTCGCAGCCTATAACCGGCACTCCCTGCGAGGTGCCCGTACCAAGAAATGTCAGACGAATTGGCATCAAATTTGACTCCATCTCTACTAATTTAGTAACTTTTGGCACCACAAAGATACAATTATTTTGGAAAATTGAGAATAAAACTCTATCTTCGCGGTGTTAATTAACACAACAATCAAATATTATGGCTTACAAAATTTCAGATTCGTGTATCGCATGCGGTACTTGCATCGATGAGTGTCCGGTTGAGGCTATTTCTGCCGGTGACATCTATGTAATTGATGCTGACAAGTGCATCGAGTGTGGCGCGTGTGCAGGAGTTTGTCCTTCCGAGGCTATCAGCTTGTAGTCTGACGGAAGCCAAAACGAACGAGAGAGGCCGACTAAAAAGTGATTTTTAGTCGGCCTCCTTAATATTATAGTACATTGTTTACTCCTTTTCAAAGACAAGTACTGCCAAACCATACTGACCGAGAGTCACCGATTTTCCGCCATCGGCAACCTTCGCTTCGCCCAACACCGAGGAGTCGGCATAGCGGTAGCCGGGAACCTTGATAGAGGTTGTAAGTGCGCCCTTCTCATACTCGTTCGTTGCAACCACTGCCACCCTATTCTTGCCGAAAAAGCCCTTTGCCTGCACCGCCTTATTCGAGTTCTCAAATCCAAGAACATCACGGAAAGTACCCAACATCAAGCAATCCTTATATTTATTACGAATTGCATTTACCTTCGCCAAATATGCCTGATAGTTAGGAGTCTCATCGATAAGACTGCGGCAACGATAAATTTCGATATCGTTGAGCAGACCCTTCAAGAGTGTCATATTGACACGACGCTCAATATCGGTGTCGTCGCGAATATTTCTATCTGAGAAGATAACCTCAGGGAAAGTGTATCGGAAGAGTTCCGAGAAGTTCTCCTTGCCGTGCTTGATACCCGTGATATGGACAAAATCCACCCACTGCGCCGTATAGTCGGCCAACTGCTCCGTTCCAAATCCGAATTCGGGTTCATACTTTTTCTCAAGGTAGTCGCGCAGATACTTGAGCGTCTGTCCCTTATCATAAATCAGACGATTGTTTGGCACGGAAAATTCGCGCGAGGTATCCCACGGCAACTTCTGCTGGAAACCAAATCCAAGTTGATCGTAGAATACGGCATTTGCACCGTTGCGGTGCGCGCGGTCGGCCATCTCCACCAACTTATCTCGCCACACCTGATGACGAGTATCGGCCATCACGAATGTTACAGCCTGATACTCGGCCAACCACGATCCCATTCCCGAGAAACGATATTGGTCGGCAACCTCCGTACCCGAAGGACTCTTGTAGCTGATGCGCTTACCCTCACCACTCTTGTAAAATTCACTCTCCGTATCGATAAGCTGACCATTGTAGTACATAATCAACTTTTGGCCACTCTTCTTAAACTTTTCGATAGCTTTACGCCATCCCTCATCGCCACCTTGACTCTCATCCGGCGAATAGGCAGGATTTCCTCTATCCATACCCTCATTCCACCAACCAACGGCAAATACAGCATCGGCATCCACACTCTCGCCAGCCCTCTGCATACGACCATAGAGGTCGGAATACTTAAAGAGATAGTTGCCATATTGATGCTTGAAGATAACTCGCTGCCACGACTTCATCTCACGAATCCACTGTGGAGCCTCGTGGTAGCTCCACCAAGTGGCACGCACCCACGCACCATACTTATCGGCTGCCTTGTGCCAAGTACCTGTGTAGGGCGAGAGGATATTGCTATCATTGGCCCACTTCTCTCCTGCAAAGCAGTGCGGATACTTAAACATTCCGAACTCCGGCTCGGTAAACTTACCGTTCTTGTCGGCATAGACACGCAAGCCGTGCCAAGTATCTTGAATCAAGGCATCGTGGCTACCCACATACAAGCCCTGCTTCTCGCCAGCCAAAATATAGCAGTTCATCGAAGCACTCGCTCCGTAACGGCAATCGTACTGTCGAAAAAACTGTGCGGGAGTGCGATACGGAATCTTGTTACCCTTTGCCATAATGGCCTTTACAGGGTCTTCGTGAAAACGACCACCCGATTGCGACAATATTAGTTTATGGTCGGCAGGCAAATTTGCATTGCGCACCAACGGATACTGCAACTCACGCACCACACTATGGGGAATACTATTCTCCACAGCCGATGCAAAGCGAACATTCTCGCCATCAAGCGATATTGTCAAGCGCAGCTTAATCTCTTTTTTCTCGCCTCTGACATTCAACTTGTCGTAATTGATAACGATACTCTTGCCGTCGGACGAAACCTTTGGCGACTGCTCACCTGCGGTAACCTCAATCTCCTGCTCGGAATGGGTATCGTAATACAATCTCCATAAATATCCGCCCGAGGCGTAATCGTGGTTCGTCGTGAGGTTCTTCAACGAGACAAGGCACCCCTGCTTGTTAATTACGACCTCTACCTTATCGTTTTTCAACGAATAGGTCGCAGCATTTACAACCGAAAAACAGAGAATCAAAAACAGGGAAAGGAGAAACTTTAGGTTCTTCATAATAGATAATAGGTTAAAATTCTCACAAATATAACCATTTTTTAGTAATAACAACAAAAAAATCGCATTTGACATAGCAATCACGTTATTATCGTTTTTCGATATGCAAAAACATTCATCACCTGTTGGACCTGCGCCACTTTTATTGTTTTTCGATATTTGAATTAACATTTATCTCTATTTTTTCGACTCGGAGCACCAAAAACAAAAGATTTTGTATATATTTGCAGCATCAAAGTAAAACAAAAATTCCATGTCGTTACTACGATTTAAGATGTTCGAGAAGGCTCTCGACCATAAGCCCGTCGAGGTAAATGCCCCATCGCGCAATCCATCCGACTACTTCGGAACAATGGTTTTTGGCCGTCAGCAGATGCGCAAATATCTAAACAAACAGATTTACGAAGCATTGCTTGACACCATTGAAAACAATACACCCCTCTCGGCCGAAATTGCCGATGCCGTAGCTGCAGGTATGCGCCAATGGGCTCTCGAAAATGGTGCCGACCACTACTGCCACTGGTTTCAACCTCTTACGGGAGGAACGGCCGAGAAACACGACTCCTTTGCCGAGCCCGACGGAACGGGCGGCATGTTGGAGGAGTTTTCGGGTAAGGTGCTTGTCCAGCAGGAGCCTGACGCATCATCGTTTCCGAGTGGAGGAATACGCAACACCTTCGAGGCGCGTGGCTACTCGGCGTGGGACCCGACATCGCCGGCTTTTATCGTAGATACGACACTCTGTATCCCTACCGTATTTATATCGTACACAGGAGAGGCTCTCGACTACAAAACCCCTCTGCTCCGTTCTATCACTGCTGTATCGAACGCCGCTACCGAGGTGTGCCGTTACTTCGACCGTAACATAGAGCACGTAAAGGTATATCTAGGATGGGAGCAGGAGTACTTCTTGGT
>JAFXHB010000137.1 GCA_017536605.1 Alistipes sp. | reverse complement strand
CCAAAGGCGGAGTGGCTGAATGTTGTAACCACAACCAAGGCGAAGCAGAAGATTACGGCATACCTGAAACGCGAGCAGGAGAACAATATAAAGCGTGGCGTGGAGATCTTTGAGGAGAAGATTGCGCAGTACGATGTTGTTTTAAGCGGACGAGTGCTGCGTAAGGTTATGCAGGCGTATGACTGTAACTATAAAGACGAGTTTTATAGTAGGGTAGGAGCCGGCATCATTTCGCTTGATAATCTCGGTAAGGTCTTGAAGTCATCATCTACGAGCAAGTTGTTGAAGTTCTGGAAGTTGTGGCGCGATAACGAGAAGACGGATAATAGTGTTGGCGATGTCGCTCACGATGAGAAGTTCGTTATTGCCAAGTGTTGTTCGCCACTTCCGGGCGATAATGTAGTAGGCTTCCGCGACCCTACAAGCGATAAAATTGTGGTCCATAAAGCGACTTGTAACGAACTAAATCGCCTTGCATCGCAATATGGCAAGAATATCATCAAGGATAAGATACGCTGGTCGCAACACAAGGCTATGTCCTATCTCTCTACAATAGAGATTCGCGGCATAGATAGAATGGGAATGTTGTCAGATATTACCCATATTGTGTCGGACGATTTCAGTATAAATATGCGCGAGATTCAGTTGCGTAGCCACGATGGTATTGTTGAAGGCTCATTAAGCCTCTATGTTCAAGATGTAGATTCGCTCTATTCGTTGATGGATAAGTTCCGACATATAAAGGGTGTCGAGAGCGTGAAGCGAATAGAGAATGCAACGATTGAAGATTAGGGGAGTGAGAAGCGAGAAATAAGACATTTTATATAATTGAGTATGGCAACTATATTTTCACGAATTATTGCGGGAGAGATTCCGAGTTATAGGGTAGCAGAGAACGAGAAGTTCTACGCCTTCCTTGATATAAATCCATTGGCAAAGGGGCATACTTTGGTTGTTCCCAAGCAGGAGGTTGATTACCTGTACGACCTTGACGATGACACGCTCAAAGAGATGATAGTATTCGCTAAAAGTATTGCGACAAAAATCAAGTCATTTAGTGGCTGCAAGAGGGTTGCAACGGTGGTATTGGGGCTGGAAGTGCCTCACGCACACATACATCTGATACCTATGAATAGCGAAAAAGACGTCGATTTCAGCCGTGAGAAGTTATCTTTGACTCCGGAAGAGTTTTCGGAAATCGCCACAGCATTGCAAAAATAGGGTAGTCTAATAACTGTGTAAGTTGTTGTAGTATAGGGTGGTACAAGAGTGCTACCCTATACTTATTATGGCTAATTTAACATAATATCTTCCCGAATTTTGAATTGAACAAATCTCCCTGATTCATCTTCAAACTATATCTGATTCTCGTCTAAAAATCATCTATTTCGGCACATTATTTTACAAATGTAAAATTGTAACAACTGTTAATAGAGTAGGGTATTTTACAAATGTAACCAAAAATGGTTGTTAAATGGCGAAATTAACACTACAAATGTTAAGTGTTAAAAACTCTTCCCAGCGCCTTTTTACCGTGCATTTTATATTAGTACAACAAATGAATAATCGGATAAGTAACCACTAAAAATCAGTTAGTTACAAAATTTATATATAAATTAGTTTAAGTATTAGGAGGCTATTGAAGCGTTATTTGCTATTGGTTTATTATTGCGCGTTATTTAGTGTGTAAATGCTCGTATAATCAGTTAATTACATCTATTTATATACTCTATTATATGATATATTTGCGACAGGGCTTATTTAACCTAATATCTACCCTTTACAGTTGTAAACATTATTAACACTTTTCAACATTTAACATTTGTTGTGTTAGTATTGTTTATTTTGTAAAAAGTGTTTATATTTGTAAAAAATTACGGATATGGAGGAAAAGTTGCGTATTTTGATGAAAAATGAGAATTTGACAGCGAGTCGGCTTGCTGAAATTTTAGAGGTGAAGCCTGCTGTAATTTCTCATCTTCTGCGAGGACGAAATAAACCGAGTTTTGAGTTGGTCTGTAAATTGGTAAATCGTTTTCCGCAGATCAACCCTTATTGGCTGCTTGGAGATTCGGAGCAGATATACTCGTCGTCATCGGAAGGTGTGCCACTTCCTTCGGAGGCTGCGCCGTTGTCGTCGGAGGGGGCGACCCTCTTTGATGTGGTTGATGAAGAGCCTCAAAAATGCGACAAATTGAACATTTTAGCGGGTTTGCAGGGCTCAATTCCGACCTCTCGCTCCTCGTCGGAGATTGAAAAGGTGCTTATTATCTATCGCGACAAGAGTTTTGAGGAGTTGCATTGCCGATAGAACGGGGAATAAACAGCAATTGCCGAGTGTTTTGCTCGGCAATTGTTGTTTTTTATAATTAGCCATTACTTTTTATTTCTTGTAATCGTTGCTTTATTGGGAAAAACTTCATACCTTTGCGAAGATATATTTATATATAAGTATAACCTACAAATACAACCAAAATACTATGAAGATTAATTTTCACTTTCTTATTGTTTCGCTTGTTGCGTTGCTGCTTTGTGCGTGCGTTCAATCGGATAATGTTGATTACGATGGACCATACACCGAGATTTCTGTGTCGCTCGGCAATACGAAGACCTCGCTTGGCGAGAAGGGCGATGATGGTATCTATCCTATTCACTGGTCGGCCACTGACCGAATCGTGATGAATGGTAGCCCGTCAGAAAAGATGACAATCGTTGAAGAGACGGGCAACGCGGTCTTCTCGTTTAAGGGTACAATGGAAGGTGAGCGTTATATCACCTACCCTTATACGGCAGAGTCCTCTTGCACCGCCGAGCAACCAACCGTAGTATTCCCTGCGGCACAGCGTTATATAGCGGGTACGTTTGATTTGAATGCGGCTCCGATGTGTGGATACTCGGTTAATGGCGAGGGTACTACCACCTTACAACACCTTGCAGGTGTATTGCGCTTGCCGTTCAAAGCCAGCGTTGAGAATACTACTCTCAAACAACTCACAATTACCGCTATGACCGAAGGTTCTGCCTTGGCGGGTGAGTATAGCGTAGATTGTCAAACGGGCGATATGACCGTTGTGGAGGGTACTACATCATCGACCATTACATACACCTTCGGAGAGGGTGGTTTGCCGTTGAGTACAACCAAGGCGACACCTCTCTATATTACCATTCCGAAGGGTAGCCACGGTAGTTGTGTTATTGCAGTAACCGACTCCAACGGCTTTACAATGATGCTGAAATGGACCGCCAACAATGTTAAGGCGGGTATTGTTCGTGAGTTTAAGGATATACCATACTTTGCTAATGCCGCAATTACCATTGACGCGATGGATAGCGAGCAAGATGATATCTACACCGAGGCGGAGGGTGATCTTGACAATATGGGCATAGGCGAGGACGATATTCTGATAGACTATATTCCGGGACAACTATTTGGTTATGTAAAGGATAGCGCAGGTAATCCGTTGGCAGGTATCCCTGTTACAGATGGATTTAAGGTTACTACAACCGATGCGAATGGTCGCTATCAAATGTCGTATTTGAAGGACTCATACTACATCTTCTACATTATTCCGGAGGCGTACGAGGTAACAAAAGACGAGTATGGTCGTCCGGGTTACTTCCAGCGTATAAATCCGTTCCATTCGCGCTATGACTTTACGCTCAAACCATTGAGTGGCGGAGTGGAGAACGAGTTCTTGCTCTTCGGCTTTGCCGACCCTCAAGCAGGCTCCGACGCTGCGGTAGCCCGCTTTAAGGCACAAGTAGTTCCAGAGGTTAGCAGTTATGCGAAGAACCAGTCTATACCTTGCTACGGTATCACCTTGGGCGATATTATATCTATGGGTGGCTCAACGAATGAGGAGTATATGTTCTACGATATGCGCGACGCTATGCACGCCGATAAGATGGGTATGCCGGTATTCCAAGTTATGGGTAACCACGACAACTGCTTTATGAATGCCGCAAATCCTGTTGGCACAAATACCTATAATAGCAACTTTAACTTGAAGATTCAGCGTCCGTTTGAAGATGCTCTCGGACCTGCAAACTTCGCGTTTAACCGTGGTAATGTGCATATTATCGGTATGCGTAATATACAGTGGCTGACCAACGATAATTGTGCTACGGCAAATACTAAAACCTGCTTTACAAAGGAGCAGTACGAGTGGTTGAAGGCGGAGTTGGCGTTAGTGCCGAAGACCAAGATGGTGGTGCTTTGCGTACACGTACCGTTGTATAACGGTGGTACAACCGGTGATGGCACATATCGTCAGGAGGTGCTTTCGTTGCTTGACCAGTTTGCCGAGGCGCACGTTCTCTCGGGACACCTTCACTATCAGCGTAACTACGACCACGTTAAAATTGGCACGTCGCACAAAATTTATGAGCACGCACAGGCGGCAGTAAATGGTGCGAGCTGGTCAAGTAATATCAATGGCGACGGTGTACCAAATGGCTACGCTGTATATCACGCCAAGGGCGCAACATTCAAGGATTGGTATTGGAAGGGCTACGCCGAGGGTATGAAGGACCGCAACTACCAGATTCGCCTCTATCGCGGAAATGCGATAACAGGAGCCGAGACACCGGAAGATGCAGCCGAAAATCCTTCGGGAACAAAGGGTTATTATCGCTTTGGCTACACCTCGAATACTCTCTTGGCGAATGTCTTTAACTCCGACCCATATTGGACGATAGAGGTCTATGAGAATGGAACTAAAACGGGTGAAATGACCAGCTTGGCGAGCTATCACGCTGCGGTGCCATATAGCGATTTGCAGGGTAGTGGAACATATGCAGACCCTTGGTATCCGGGCGTGGAGTGTGGTCGTGATTTCTGGGCAGTAGGTGCGCTTTGTGGCTACCTCGGCTATAATAGTGGAGGTCTATTCTATAAGCACTGTTACCAATTGTGGAAATATACACTTACGAAGAGTAATCCAACCATCAAGGTTGTCGCTAAGGATAGAAAGGGTAATGAGTACGAGTGCACAACTATTACAGATGGTACAGACATTACCTATGTATTATATACGGGTGAGCAGGGCGACGATACCACAACCGACGACGAGACATTCGGCGAGAGTAATTAAGCATTGTTGAGCCATCGCAGGCTATCAAGGAGGGTAGTTCACAGAAATAGTGCGCTACCCTCTTATTTTCTGGCTGTTAGCCTATGGTGTAATATGTATATTATGTTAAATTGCGTGCGGGAGAGGTGGTTAAGGGTAGTTAAGGGTAGTTAATGTTTTTTTTGCGCTCTCCCTTAATAACCTTTAATAGCCTTTAATAACCTTTAATAACCTTTATCGCTCGCGCCTCTCCTATCTCCTAACTCCTAACTCCTCACTAACACAAAAGGTCTCCAAAAATAATTCTCAATTCTTAATTCTCAATTCAAAAAATTGTATTATATTTGTACCGTTATTCGCAGGCATCAGTCATTCGGCTGATGAAACAATCAGAAAACTATACTTTATATTTATATGCAGGATTTAGTTGCCATCAAGGGCAAAACAGTTGCGGAATTGCGCGAAATCGCTCGTGCGCTCGGTATTGACCACGCAGGAGCCTCCAAAAAAGAACTTGTCGCCAAAATTATCGCTTTGAGCGAGGAGGCGACTACCCCATCAGCGGCTGCCCCATCGGCAGACAGTGCTGTTGGAGATGTTCAAACGTCTGAAAATAACGGAGTTGCATCTGTGGGAGAGCAGCCACGCAAGCGCGGTAGAAGACCGAGAACTACATCGGTAAGGATTGAGAATAGTGTGCGTCTAAACGAAGATAACACTGCCGAAGCAGATGTGGAGCCTCGTCGTAGTGCGCCTACAATGCCTACAATGCCGGCAAGTACATCGGAGGTGGGCGACGTGCCACAACGCGAGGCGCAGAGGGGTGTACACACTCATTCGGAGGAGCCTATATTGCCAAAGAAACGTGGGCGTAAGCCAAAGCATAGCGTCGTGGATGAGGTTGCTGTAAATGTGGTTGAAGAGGCTGTAAATGAGCCTGTTGGACACGTTGCGGAGTCTGCTGTTACGGTGAAAGCAGAGGTGGAGGCTACCCTACCGCACCCTACCGAGAAATTCTCGCCGGAGAGTATGCCGAGTGAGTTTGTAGATGGCGTAGCGGTGGACAAGTTGAAAGACGAAAATGCGTTTGAGGTGGTTGCCGAGGGCGTTTTGGAGGTTATACCCGACGGTTATGGCTTCCTTCGCTCGGCGGACTACAACTATCTCAATTCGCCCGATGATATCTATGTTGCTCCGTCGCAAATCAAGCATTTCGGCTTGAAGGCGGGCGATACGATTACGGGTTTGATACGACCTCCGCGTGAGGGTGAGAAATACTTCCCGCTGGTTAAGGTGTTGAGTGTGAATGGTCTTGACCCTGATATTATCCGTGATCGTGTGCAGTTTGAGTATATGACACCGCTATTCCCGAGCGAGAAGTTCAGCCTTACGGGTAACGGTCATAACTCGCTCACAAACCGCATTGTGGACCTCTTTGCCCCTATCGGTAAGGGACAGCGTGCGTTGATTGTGGCGCAGCCAAAGACGGGTAAGACAATGATTTTGCAGAGTATTGCCAATGCCATTGCCGACAACCACCCCGAAGTCTATATGATTGTGTTGCTGATAGATGAGCGTCCGGAGGAGGTTACCGAGATGGCGCGTAACGTGAAGGCGGAGGTTATCGCCTCGACCTTTGACGAGCAGGCGACACGCCACGTGAAGGTTGCCGAGATGGTCTTGGAGAAGGCGAAGCGAATGGTGGAGTGCGGACACGACGTGGTGATTATGCTTGACTCCATCACACGTCTGGCTCGTGCCTACAACTCGGTGCAACCTGCATCGGGTAAGGTGCTGTCGGGAGGTGTGGACTCTAACGCTCTCCATAAGCCAAAGCGCTTCTTCGGTGCCGCGCGTAAGACGGAGGAGAAGGGCTCGCTGACAATTATTGCTACCGCCCTGATAGATACGGGCTCCAAGATGGACGAGGTAATCTTTGAGGAGTTTAAGGGTACGGGAAATATGGAGTTACAGTTGGACCGTCGTTTGGCAAACAAGCGTATCTTCCCTGCCGTAGATGTGGTTGCTTCAAGTACCCGACGCGAGGACTTGCTACTGCCTAATGAGGTGGTGCAGCGCAGTTGGGTATTGCGTCGTTACCTCTCGGATATGACGCCTATTGAGGCGATGGAGTTCCTCGAAAAGCAGATGTCGCTGACTCGCTCCAACGAGGAGTTCCTCGCTACGATGAACCAATGATTTTGAATTAAGAATTAAGAGTGTGAAAAAGTCTGTAATTATAGTTATTGCGCTATTGCTCCACCTGCCATCGTTTGGTTGGGGGCAGAAGGGGCACGATGTCGTTGCCTACATTGCCGAGTGTAACCTGCAACCGGAAGTGTATCAGAAGGTTGTAGATAGGCTCGGTGGGCACTCGCTGGTATATTATGCCAATTGGTTGGATAATGCAAGTTACTCCGATAGGTATCGCTACACCAAGACGTGGCACTACGCCAATGTTGATGATGGCTACACCTACGACACTATGCCCAAGAACGAGAAGGGCGATGTCGTAACTGCTATAAATGGCATTGTGGCAGAGTTGAAGAGTGGCAAACTCTCGGCTGAACAAGAGGGAATACGCCTTCGTATGTTGATACACCTTGTGGGCGATATACACTGCCCAATGCACGCAGGGCGATTGAGCGACAGGGGCGGTAACGGCGTGATAGTTAAGTTCTTCGGTAAAGATACCAAACTGCACTCGTTGTGGGACACGGCACTCGTGGAGTCTGCCCACAAATGGAGTTATACCGAGTGGGAGCAACAAATAAATCGCTACTGCACCCCGAAGCGTAAGGCGGAGATAGCGAAGGGTGAGCCGAAAGATTGGCTTAAAGAGAGCTACGCCCTTGCTACCGAGATTTATAAGGCTACACCCGAAAAAGGCAAGGTGTCGTACGACTATATCGCATACTATGCCCCTGTAATTGAGCAACGTCTGCTGGCAGGAGGCTTGCGTTTGGCGATGATACTCAACGAGATATACGGAAAGTAAGAACATTAGTTAGGAGAGAGGAGAGAATGCAAAATGCAAAATGCAGAATGCAGAATGCAAAAAGCCAATGGCTAATAGCCCAAAAGAAACAATGATGAAACAGATAGCGAAATACTTTGGTTTAGTAAAGTTTGCGCATACCATCTTTGCGATGCCATTTGCGCTAATAGCCTTTACCTACGCGATAAAGGTTGAGGGTGCGGAGTTCTCGTGGTGGCTACTTGCACAGGTTGTACTCTGTATGGTCTTTGCCCGCAACGTCGCTATGGGCTTCAACCGATGGGCAGACCGCAAGATAGATGCCGAGAACCCTCGTACCGCATCGCGCGAGATACCTTCGGGGCAGATAAGCCCTCGCAATGCGATGATATTTATAGTTGTTAATGCGCTTCTATTTATCACCTGCGCAGCAACTATAAATATGCTTACGGCAATACTCTCGCCCGTAGTTTTGGCGATAGTTATGGCGTATAGTTACTGCAAGCGTTTTACGTGGGCAGCACACCTTGTGCTTGGTCTCTCGCTTGCCCTTGCACCCGCAAGTACCTATGTGGCTGTTATGGGCTTTAATGCTGATATAGAGGGTATTATAGCCATTAGCCTACTATCGCTTGTGGTGCTTACGTGGTGCGGAGGCTTCGATATAATCTACGCTCTGCAAGATGCAGAGTTTGACCGCAAACGAGGCTTGCACTCAATACCTTCACGCTTCTCGACTGCAACGTCGCTTTACATCAGTATAGCGTTGCACTGCGTAAGCGTAGGTGCGCTTGTAGCCTTCGCGCTCTACCTGCCACAAGGCTGGCTGCTGTGGTGTGGCGTAGGGCTATTTACTGCAATTTTGATAGCAGAACATATCCTCGTAACGCCTACACGCCAACGCTCGATAGGTATCGCCTTTGGTACGCTTAATGGCTTGGCGAGCCTTACGTTGGCAGCCTTCGTGATAGCGCAGATGCTGCTCAAATAACGGATAATAATTAACCTCAAATAGTAAATCTTATGAAGAAAATCACATTTAAACTCGGACTCTTTCCGAAGGTTGTGATTGCAATCGCGCTGGGTGCCCTTCTTGGGCTCTTGGGTACTATCATTCCCGAAGATGTGGTGTGGTTGAACGAGGGTTTTGTGGCCTTGATTCGCGTATTAAAGACCTTCAATCTCTTGTTTGCGCAACTGCTGAAATTCTCGGTGCCATTGTTGGTGTTGGGACTTGTAACTCCTGCTGTTGCTAATTTGGGCAAGGGTGCGGGCAAGATGCTCCTATTTGTGATTGCGGTATCGTATATCTCAACCGTGGGTGGTGCGTTGTTCTCGTACACCTGTGCAACAGAGTTCTTCCCTCACATTCTCTCGGTAGGCGAGCTCTCGCCAGAGCAACTCTCCGAGAAGGAGTTTTTGCCATTCTTTGAGTTGAAGATTCCGCCTGTATGCGATATGATGACTGCGATAGTCCTCTCGTTCGTTATTGGCTTGGGTTGTATCTTTATCAAGGCCGAGGCGGTAAAGGGCTGGTTTGAGCAGTTTGGCGAGATTGTGAAGTGGTTTATTGAGAGCGCGATTATTCCGCTGTTGCCAATCTATATCTTTACGATGATTTGCGAGATGAGTGCAAAGGGTGTGATTGACATCGTGCTCGGCACGGGAGCAAAGGTTATCGGTACGGGTGTTGTGCTGTCAATACTCTACCTCGTGGTGCAGTACATTATTGCCGGTATTATCGCACGCAAAAACCCGTTCCGTCTTCTCTACAATATCCTCCCAGCCTACCTTACGGGCTTCTCTATCTGCTCGTCGGCAGCGGTTATCCCTGTAACGACGAAATGCGCTCTTAAAAGTGGTGTGCGTGAGGATGTTGCAAACTTTGTGATTCCAATCTGCTCAAATACACATATGTGTGGCTCAACTATCAAGTTGGTTACGACAACGGTTGCTGTGGCCTATATGTTTGGTGTTGATATTCCGTTTGCGTTGTTTGTCAATTTTGCGCTGATGCAGGCTATTGCTGCCGTATCGTCACCAGGCGTTATGGGCGGTGTCTTGATGGCTTCGGTTGGCTTGCTTGGCTCAATCTTGGGCTTTGACGAGTCTATGACTGCACTGCTTATGGCTATCTACTTGGCGTTGGACGGCTATGGCCCTGCTTGTAATGTGTCGGGCGACGGAGCGATTGCTGTTGTAATTGACAAGCTCTTCAAAAATAAGAGCGTGAAGTAGCCGACGCAACCAATTGAATACGATAGCGTAACAGATACACCCTCTGTTGCGCTATTGTCTTTTAGGGGAATAGGCGCTTAAAAATTTTTAATTTTTAATTAAAAGTAGTATATTTGCGAGATAATTGGCTTTTAGCAGGCAAATACGATAAATTTAACACGATATGAATATCTCATTTAATTGGCTTAAAAACTATG
>JAFXHB010000136.1 GCA_017536605.1 Alistipes sp. | reverse complement strand
GTTCAACTCCATCATTCGCTCGCGGAGAGCCGTTGTGCGGATAAACCACGAGTCAAGAGGGTAGTACAATACGGGTTTGTCGGTACGCCAGCAGTGTGGGTACGAGTGGGTATGCTTCTCAATCTTGAAGACCTTGCTCTCGCCTTTGAGCATTACGCAGATGTCGATATCAAGCGTAGTGTCGCTATCCGCCAACGCAGCGTCGTAGGCATTCTTAACATAGCGACCTGCCCACTCGTTGTAGAGTGCAACATCGACATACTTCTCCACGAACACCTTGTCCAAATCCTCCACGCGGAAGAAGCGACCTGAACGGTCCACCATAGGGCAGTTCTTACCTGCGGTATCGACCATAAAGAGTGGTGCAATACCCGCAGCACGTGCCACGCGGTCGTCATCAGCACCAAAGGTAGGTGCGATATGTACGATACCCGTACCGTCCGAAGTTGTTACATAGTCGCCCACAATTACGCGGAAGGCATCGCCCATAGGCTTCACCCAAGGGATAAGTTGCTCGTAGCAGATGCCCTCCAACTCCTTGCCTTTGAAGGTCTGCTCCTCAACCTCGAAAGTACCCTCCTGCTTCTTACCGAAGTAGGAGCCTACGAGGTCCTTCGCCATAATGATAGTCTGACGAGCCTCGGTGTATGGGTTTTGGCACTTCACGCGGACATACTCAATCTGCGGACCTACGCAGAGCGCGGTGTTTGAAGGGAGTGTCCAAGGTGTTGTTGCCCAAGCGAGGAAGAATAGTTCGCCCTCTGCATCGGCGAAGAGGTGTTCGCTCTTCTCGTTGCGCACGATGCGGAACTGTGCAGTGCAGGTGGTATCCTTAACATCGCGGTAGCAACCCGGCTGGTTCAACTCGTGGGTTGAGAGTCCCGTACCTGCGGCAGGCGAATATGGCTGAATGGTGTAGCCCTTGTAGAGCAACCCCTTGTCGTAGAGTCGCTTCAAGAGATACCACAAAGTCTCGATATATTTGTTGTCGTAGGTGATGTATGGGTCGTCAAGATTTACCCAATAGCCCATCTCGCGAGTGAGGTTGCTCCATACGTCGGTAAACTTCATCACGTCCTCGCGACAACGGCGGTTGTACTCCTCGACGGTAATCTTCTTGCCGATATCCTCCTTGGTGATGCCGAGAGTCTTCTCAACTCCCAACTCCACAGGCAGACCGTGTGTGTCCCAACCTGCCTTGCGATTTACGCGGTAGCCCTGCTGTGTCTTGTAGCGGCAGAAGATATCCTTGATGGTACGAGCCATTACGTGGTGAATACCCGGCATACCATTTGCCGAAGGGGGTCCTTCGTAGAAGATAAACGATGGCGCACCTTCGCGTGTCTCGATACTTTTGGCAAAAGTATCCTTCTTGTCCCATTCGGCAAGTACCTCGTCGGCAACAGCCTTCAAATCGAGGTTTTTATACTCCTTAAACTTCATAAGAGATATATAGTTTTTATTCTTAATGCAGATTATTGCGCAAAGATACAAATAAAAAGGGAATTGGGAAACGTGTAAGGGCGTAGCATTCAACTTTTTTTTCTATCTTTGTGGCGTAAATGAGATAAAAGAGAGAAGATATGTTCGAAAAACTTACCGATAGATTAGAACGCTCGTTCAAAATACTGAAAGGTGAAGGCCGTATCACCGAGATAAATGTTGCCGAGACGCTCAAAGAGATTCGTCGCGCACTGATAGATGCCGACGTGAACTATAAGGTGGCAAAGAGTTTCACCGACGAGGTGAAGCAGAAGGCTCTCGGTCAGGACGTTCTCAAAAGCGTCAAGCCGGGACAGATGATGACCAAGATTGTGCGCGATGAGTTGGCGCAGTTGATGGGTGGCGAGGCTACCGACATCAAGTTGGAGGGTACTCCTGCCGTGATACTTATCGCCGGTCTTCAAGGTTCGGGTAAGACCACCTTTTCGGGCAAGTTGGCATCGTTCATCAAGAGCAAGAAGGGACGTCAGGTGTTGCTCGTTGCGGGCGACGTATATCGTCCTGCCGCGATCGACCAGTTGAAAATCTTGGGCGAGCAGATAGGTGTTCCCGTATATACGGAGGAGGGTAACCAAAACCCTGTTGAGATTGCCGAGAACGCGATAAGTTATGCACGCCAGAACAACTATAATGTTGTGATTGTCGATACCGCAGGTCGTCTTGCCGTTGATGAGGCGATGATGCAGGAGATAACCAACATCAAGGCGACCGTGAAGCCTTGCGAGACCCTCTTCGTGGTCGATTCAATGACCGGTCAGGATGCGGTAAATACGGCACGCGAGTTCAATGACCGCCTTGACTTTGACGGCGTAGTCTTGACCAAACTTGATGGCGACACGCGTGGTGGTGCAGCAATCTCGATTCGCTCGGTAGTGAATAAGCCGTTGAAGTTTATTTCGAGTGGCGAGAAGATGGACGCTTTGCAGGTCTTCCACCCGGAGCGTATGGCAGACCGTATTCTGGGTATGGGAGATGTTGTTTCGCTCGTGGAGCGTGCGCAGCAGCAGTATGACGAGGAGGCCGCCCGTCGCTTGACGAAGAAGGTGATGACCAACAAGTTTGACTTTAACGACTTCCTCTCGCAGATTGAGCAGGTCAAGAAGATGGGTAACCTCAAAGATGTCGCTTCAATGATTCCGGGTATGGGTAAGATGTTGCGCGATGTGGAGATTGGCGACGACATCTTCAAGCAGACCGAGGCAATTATCGGCTCGATGACTCCGTTGGAGCGTGAGAAGCCGGAGATTATAAATGCGCGTCGTCGTGAGCGTATCGCCAAGGGCTCTGGTACGACAATGGCAGATGTAAATCGTCTGATGAAGCAGTTTGAGGATATGCGCAAGATGATGAAGATGGCGGCGGGGGGCAAACTTAAAATGCCGAAGATACCGGGAATGGGCTTCCGCCGATAGATGAAGCTGCCTAACAAGGTGATTTCTGCGTTACGCTTGCCCTCAAAATCCTCATTTACGCCAAGTAAATTAACCTCGCGTTACGAGCTTTTCCTCCTTGTGGCTCGGCAAAGTATGCAAGCACACTCTGCTCTCGCTCCGCAGCGTCGGTTGCGGTTTTTCGGGCTACGCGAGCCTTGAAATCTCTCTTGTTATACAACTTCAAACAAAAAAGGGTGTGTCTAATAAGTTTTTTTAGACACACCCTTTGGTTAAGAGTTGGCGATTGTTATACTTTTACTATCTTTGTATGAGATTGTGAGTTTATGGCGAAGAAGATTGACAAGACAAACGCAGCACGTCTGTTGGATAGGGGGAAGATTGCCTACGAGTTGATTCCCTACGAGGTTGATGAGAACGACCTCTCGGTGGGGCACGTTGCAGCGACCTTGGGGCAGCCCGTTGAGCAGTTGTATAAGACCTTGGTCTTGAAGGGCGACCGCACGGGGCACTTTGTCTGCGTTGTTCGTGGCGATAGGGAGATAGACCTCAAACTTGCAGCGAAGGTGTCGGGCAACAAGAGTTGCGACCTTATTCCGATGAAGGACCTGCTCCCGACAACGGGATATATTCGCGGAGGTTGTACGCCGATAGGTATGAAGCGAGCCTTCCCGACCTTTATTGACGAGAGTTGCCTCGCGCACGAGAAGATATATATAAGTGCCGGTCAGCGAGGACTGCAACTGCGCCTGTCGCCCGCAGACTTGATAGCCTTTGTATCAGCAAAAACTGCAAAAATAACACTATAACCTACTATGAAGAGATTTTTGATTGCTTTGGCACTTATGGTGCCGATGTTTGCCCTTGCCGAGGAGGTGAGAATTAACGAGGGGTGGTCATTCCGCATCGCCCAGAGCGTAGAGGAGAACTACTCCGGAAAGGAGGTCGATAGCAACGGCTGGGAGCGTGTCAGCCTGCCTCACACCCCAAAGACGGTGGAGTTGTACACCGACACGATATGGCGTGGCAACTGCTGGTATCGTAATACGCTGAACTTTAACCGAATTGACGGAGAGCGGGTTTGGCTCAACATTGAGGCTGCGATGAATGTCGCCGATGTATGGGTTAATGGCGAACATTGCGCCCACCACCTCGGAGGCTACCTTCCGATTGTGGTTGATATGACCAAGTATCTGCACGACGGACAGAATACGGTTGCCATTCGCTTGAACAACGAGTATAACCCCATTACGGGACCTCGCCCACCGCACCGACTCGACTTTTTGATGTATGGAGGTCTGTATCGCAATGTGTCGCTGATTGTTAAGCGTGGCGTTGCCATTACAAACCCTATGCTCGATACTACGCCTGCTGCGGGAGGTGTCTTTGTGTCGTACGACAATGTGAGCGAGGCTTCGGCAGATGTCAATGTGCAGGTGTCGGTAGAGAACTTCCTGAATAAAAAGGTTAAAGTTGAGGTTGTGAACGACCTTATCTACAATGGCGAGAAGGTGGCTACCGCATCGGCAATCCAGAAGTTGAATGGTGGCAAGAGAGCCATTACGAAGAGCAAGATGGTGGTTGAGAAACCGCACCTCTGGTCGCATAAAACCCCTCTGCGCTACACGCTTCGCACAACGGTTAAGGCGAATGGCAAGGTGGTAGATACGGAGGAGCGTAAAATCGGTATTCGCAGCATCGTTGTTAAGAACGATGAACTCTATATCAACGGCAAAAAGTGCTTCTTGCGCGGTGTAAATCGCCACCAATGCTATCCGTATGTCGGCTATGCCGTTTCGGACAACGAGCAGCGTCGCGATGCCGTGCGTATCAAGGAGGCGGGCTTTGACTTTGTGCGCCTCTCGCACTATCCGCAGTCGGAGGCATTTCTTGATGCTTGCGACTCGCTTGGTATCTGTGTCTTGAACTGCGTATTTGGCTGGCAATATTTCAACGCCAAAGATCCAAAGTTTAGAGAGTTCTGCTACCAGCAGACACGCGATATGGTGCGCCGTGATCGCAACCACCCTTCAATTGTGGCTTGGGAGGCGTCGCTCAACGAAACGAAGCAACCGGCAGACTTTATTGCCGAGATGAGCCGCCTTGTTCACGAGGAGTATCCGGCTCCATACTGCTACTCGGCGGGTTGGCAGCGCGGATATGACATCTATGTTGAGTCGCGCCAGTTCCGCATCTTCAATAACTGCAAGGAGTATGGCGTGCCGCTTATTGTATCGGAGTATGGCGATTACGAGTATTTTGCAAACGATGGCGGTCTGACACAGTATATCCGAGGTTGGCGACAGAAGCCTGAACTCACTTCGCGTCAGTTGCGTGAGGACGGTGAGGTGCGTATGGTGCAGCAGGTCAAGAACCTCAACGAGGCGCATATCGACAACCACAAATCGGTTAAGGCTATGGGCGATGGCTATTGGGTGATGTTTGACTACAACCGAGGTAGCAGTAAGTTGATTGAGGCGTCGGGTGTTATGAGCCACGACCGCTTACCGAAGTATGCCTACTACTACTATCGCTCACTTCGCAAGGAGGGGAAGCCGATGGTCTTCTTGGCATCAAATATAGACGAGAACTCCCCTGCGGAGAAGGCTGTGATATCAAATTGCGAGCGCGTGGAGATTGTTGCCGATGGCGTGAAGGTTGATGAGTTGCACTACGACGTTAAGGCAGTGCCTATGCGCACGCTCGGCTTCACGAAGGCTATCCCTGCGGGTTGCAAGAGCGTTGTGGCGGTGGGTTACCGCGACGGCAAGGAGGTTGCACGCCACGAGGTTTGCGCTCCGTTGGCAGCCGACAAAATTATCTTGCGCCACGACGATTGGGGCGTTAAGGTTACACCTTCCGACCACCTTTTGGTACACGTCTATCTTGCCGACAAGAACAATACGACGCTCAATCTAACGGGTGGCGAAGTGTCGCTTTCGGTTGAGGGTGCAGGCGTTATTGAGGGCGAGAGTACCGTTGATTTTAAGGCGGGTATCGCTACATTTATTGTGCGCACCGCACCACAGGGCAATAGAGTCGTATTGACGGCTACAAGCGGCGAGTTTAGAGATAAGATGACGATAGAATTTTAGTTCTTGTTATACAACTTCAAACAGAAAGGGCGTGTCTAAAACTTGTTAGACACGCCCATCTTTTATGTGCTATACCTATATATATTATATATTGCTATTTTGCTACGTAGGTATAGTCCGAACCCTCGGCGGTTGCCGAGAAGGTGTCGCACTCATACGTGTTTCCAAAGCGGTCTTTTGCTACGACCTTAATCTCTGCGGCTTCAGGATTTTGAAGCGTACCCTTCCACATTGTGTAGCAAGCCTCAAATGTTGCGTTAGCAGTCATTGAACGTCCAAGAACGCCCATCTGGAAACCCGCTGCCCACATATCGTGCGAGAGTTCAATACCGTCAGGTACTCTGCGAGGGTCTTCCAAGACATAGGTGCCGACAAGTTGCTCAACAGTACAAGCTGTAGTAGTCTCAATGCCCATCTTTGTCATCGTACCGGTCTTTGAACCATTCTCGTAGATCTCAACGGTCCACTTGGTGTCGCTGGAAAAGATGTTTGCCAAGATTACATTATCGGCGAAGTTGAACTTGTAGTAGCCCTTTGTGCCGTTAGTGTTGGCATCGCCCTCCGGAATAGCTGCACCCGTAAGAGCATTACCGCGATAGAGGCGAATCTGGTAGTTTCTATCGTCCATACCGTCAGGGTAGCCTTGGAAGTACCAATTAGCCATATTGTTGCCCTCAATCTCGAAGACCTTATATCCATTTGGCGCACCATCACCGGCAATGTTTGACGACCACCAGCCACCGCACACTGCGGAGATATTATGCTCGTAGATGTTGCTATATGTCGAGCCCTCTACGCTATGCTCAAAGTTGCGGTTTCGGTGCCAGTGTCCGGAGAGGATATGTACATTTGAGAATTGGTTCAAAATAGCCAGCACCCTTTGGAGGCTCTCTCTGTTGTTGTTGTAGATTTGAATGTGTACGCCGAGGATAATCAACTTATCTTTTGGTACGTTTGCCAAATCTGCCTCCAACCAAGCGATCTGCTCATCGGTAAAGCCACAGTGGTATGTGCTCGGATCGGTTGCGGTAGTGAAGATGATGTCGCGCATAGAGATAATGTGCGCATCGCCTCTATCGAACGAGTAGTTTGCAGGACCAAAGATCTTCTCATAGAGTCGTTGAGCCTTGATGTTCGTGGTCAAGTTTCTCCAATCGGTAGTCAAAGGCTGCGTTGCATTGTGGTAGTTGTGGTCGTGGTTACCCATAACATAGAATACAGGCATACCCAAACTATTTACCGAGTGCCCATCACGCATCTGGTACATATAGTTAGTCTTGTCGGTTGTGGTGGACATTGTGATAATGTCGCCCAAGACAATACCGTAGCAAGGCAACGATATACTCTCCACGTGTTGCTTAATCTTTGGCACAGCCTCGTTGATGAAGCGATTGTATCCGGCATCTGACGATACCTGTGGATCGGCCATACCGAAGAGGACGAACTTCTCCTCCTTGCCACCACTCAACGGTTCAAGTGTGAAGTCGTAGAGAGATTTGAAGTAGAAGAACTCCTTGTAGAAGCAGACCTGCCCTATATTATTTATAGGTATCTTATACTCGGCAGGCGTAGTGATGAAGATGTGGTATGCCTCCGGATTAGACTCCATCTGGTAGAAACCATTTGCATTTGTCTGAACAACGGTAAAGCCGTCGCTGACAGATACACCTGCAATAGGGTTGCCCGTCGTATCCTTCACGTATCCATAGACGAGTCCGGGGATATAGTCAATGATGATGTCGTCCTCGAAGATATCCATATCATCAACAACGGTGATGGTATCCATTGAGATATCATCGTCCTCGCTCTCGAAAGAGTCGATGGAGATAGTTGCATCTGCCTTGTAGTATATCTTCTTAAACTCACGAACTATGCCCGGCTTGATGTTGTTGGCACTCCACTTCATCATCATTGAGCGACCATTGCTGTCGGTTACTGCGATGACACAACTGCCGAAGTTTCCCTTCGGAATGGTGATGTAGAGATATTTCTCTACCGAGGTGCTTAAAGCGAGTCCCGTTTCGCCCAACGAGTAGGTTATCGTCTTGGAGGTTGTACCCTCAATTGGAGTTATCTCTCCCGTTTTGCAATCGACCTCATACTCTCCCGCCAACGCTGCATCTTCGGCGGTGGTCGTGATAGAGACCTGCTTGATGGTGGTGTTTGGCGCACTTGCAACAAACGCGAAGCGCAAAACACCGGCAAGGTGTTGGAGGGTGGTTGTACCCTCGCCATCAACCGAGTATCCACACATCGGAGCAGCATTCAAATCGAATGTGCCCTCTATGTAACTCTGTGCCGCAGGGAATACTACGGTTGGTTGCTCGGCGGTGCAAGAGGACTCTGCCGTATAAGGGTAGGTGATATAACGCTCACCTTCCATCGTACCCTTAAACGAGAAGACCGCGTTGCCCGTCTCTTCAACGATTGTCATCTTTTCTGACGGGCTACCATTCATCACGATACGGTCAGTAGCCGACCAGTGAATAGGATAGATCCCGTCATCGCCCTTCTCGCCAAGCGATGTCTTCGTATCGCCGAGCGACACGGAGATCTCGGTGTAAGGTCCATCGTAATCAACCTCATTGGATTGAATACAAGCTCCGAGCAATAGTGCTACAAATAGGAGTAATAATAGGTTAATTTTTTTCATTTTAGGGGATTGTGGTTTTACAATTACCCAAACGGCCACCGAAGTGGCCGTTTGGATGATTGTTAATATGGCCAACTATTCGTGAGTTGGTTTTGTTACGAGAGAGTAGTCTGTACCCTCGGTGATAGTGCTGCACTCATACTGGCGGCCGAAGCGGTCGGTTGCAACAACCTTGATGTTTGTTGTCTCTGGGTTTGTGAGAGTGTACTTCCACATTGACCAGCACTTGGTGAGACCTCCACTTGTATATGCGCCTGCGCCCATAACACCAATATGGTATCCAATCGCATACATATCGCGTGGAGAGTAAACATTTAGATAGAATGGAGTCTCAACAACATCCTCGGTTGCAGGGTCGTCTGCCAATACGCCGTGTCCCGCGAGGGCTGATTTGTCCTCCGCGTTAAGAGCGTCGTCCCACATCCACTCCATCTCACCGGTCTTAACCTCGTCCTCATATACCTCAACCTTCCACTGCGAGTCGCAACCGAAGATATTTGCCAAGAGGACATCAGAGCCAAAGTTGAACTTGTAGTAGCCGTAGTAACCAGTCTTGTCCTTCTTGTCAGCACCAGTAACAGCATCACCGCGATAGAGTCGCATCTGGTAGTCGCGGCTATCCATACCCTCTGGGAAGCCCTGATAGTACCAGTTGGTCATCTGGTTACCCTCAATCTCAAACACCTTGTATCCGAGTGGAGCACCGTCGCCGTTGAGGTTTGAACGCCACCAGTTACCGCAGACAGCAGCGATATTGTGCTCATAGATGTTTGTATATGTTGAGCCATACAATGAGTGCTCGTAAGAGCGGGTGTGGTGGGTGTGTCCCGAAAGGATATGTACATTGGTGAACTGATTGAGCAAAGCCAATACCTCCTGAACATTTTTGTATTCGGCACCTCCGCGGTTGTAGAGAGGAATGTGAATACAGAAGAGAATCAACTTGTCGTTTGGTACCAAAGCCAAGTCGGCCTGCAACCAAGCAAGTTGCTCGTCGGTGAAGCCCAACGAATAATCCTTCTGGTTTGTTGCAGAGTTGAAAATGGTGTTACGCATCGAGATAATGTGTGCATTACCACGATCAAACGAGAAGTTTACAGGACCGAAATACTTCTCAAAGTAACGCTGTGCTTTGAGGTCAAATGAAGTGTTTCTCCAATCGGCAGTGAATGGGTTAGATTCGTTTACAAAGGTGTGGTCGTGGTTACCCATTGTGTAGAATACAGGCATACCACTGTTATCCTCTGCAAAGCGGTAGTACATCTCGGCCATAAAGTTCTCCTTGTTTGACGAATCTGACTGCTGGATAACATCACCCAAGACGATACCGTAGCAAGGGTCTGTATATTGTGCAGCGTGTGCCTTAATCTTTGGCAACGCCTCCTGTGTGAAGCGAACCATCTCGTCGCTTGACTCAACCTGTGGGTCAGCAAACGCAAAGAGGGTAAACTTGTTCTCTACGGCTTGTGGTTTGAGAGTAAAGTCGTAGCGCGAAAGGAATGGGTCATACAACTTGTAGAAGCAAGGGTTGCCCTTGTCGTTGAGCGGAATCTCATATCCGGCTGGCGACGAGTAGTAGATGTGGTACGAGTCGTTGGTTGAAGCCATAGTGTAGTAACCCTGCTCGTTGGTCTGCACGATAGTGAAACCGTTGCTTACAGGGACATTTGCGATTGGGTTACCTGCGGTATCCTTGATGTAACCGAATACGGAGCCAGGGATATAGTCTGTACCGATCTCCTCCTCGCCAATGATCAAGTCCTCAATAGTGTGATCCTTGTCGTTGTAGATATCGTCTTGCTCGCTATCAAGTGGGTCGATAGTGATTGTAATACCTGCCTTGTAGGTGATATCCTTGAACTCACGAACAACACCTGCTCTTACCGGTTTTGCCTCCGATGCAGTCCACTTGATGTTCATTGAGAAACCATTGGTGTCGGTTACAGCGATTGCACACTGACCAACGAAGCCCTTTGGAAGAGCGATGTGGATTGGTGTAGCAGTAGATTTGCTCAAAGGCAAGCCCGCCTCACCGAAATCGTAGGTGATAGTCTGCGAGGTTGTACCCTCAACTACTGTCATATCGCCTGTCTGGCAATCTACGGCATACTCACCTGCCAAAACAGTACCATCGGTAATTGTGGTAACGGTAATCTGTCGGAGGCTCTTGCCATCGATGTGTCCCTTGAATGGGAAACGCAAGATACCGGCAAGGTGTTGGAGGGTGGTTGTGCCCTCGCCATCAACCGAGTAACCGCACATTGGAGCAGCGTTCAAATCAAACGAGCCCGGAACATAATTCTGCGTAGCAGGGAAGACAACGGTTGGTTGCTCTGCGGTGCAAGAAGAGCCCTCGGTGTAAGGGAATGTGATGAAACGCTCACCGTCCATCGTTCCCTTGAACGAGAATACTGCGTTACCGGTGTTCTCAACGATTGTCATTGTTTCAGATGGATAGCCATTCATTACGATACGGTCGCCCTCTGCCCAGTGGATAGAGTACACACCATCTTTTTTCTCTCCGAGGGAGGTCTTTGTTTCGCCAATGCCTACCGTGATTGTTGTGTAAGGGCCCTGATATCCGGGCTCCTCGTGCTGAACGCACGCGCTAATCATCATTGCGCAAAGCAAGGCGACGAGTAGATTAAATTTTTTCATTGTAGTTAATTTTTTGTTTGTTTAATTATTGTTTGTTGTGTGATTTAGTACAAAACAGGTTTCTGAACATACTTGTAATCCTCCGAGTCGGAGAAGTGGCTGCATCGGTATTCGTTTCCGAAGCGGTCTTTTGCCACCACCTCAACTTTGGCATTTTTATCTTTTAATTTGTATGTCCACATATTGTAGCAAGGCGACCAACTTGCGTTCTGGTCCGTCTTTCTGCCGAGAACACCCATTTGGAAACCGTGTGCCCAGAAGTCGTGCGAGGTGATTCGTCCGTCGGGTGCGCGACGAGGGTCCTCATAAGTGTATGAGCCGATAAGTTCGGTCGCCTTCAATCCCGTAATATATGAAGAGGCTGTAAGCCAAGTCATCTCACCCGTCTTTACACCGTTTTCATATACCGATACGGTCCATTTAGGGTCGGAGTCAAAGACATTTGCCAAGATTACGTCATCATCAAAGTTGAAGGCATAGATACCCATCGTGCCATTGGCGTTGTCGCCCACGATGTCGCCACCCATCTTGGCGTTGCCCCTATACAGACGCATCTGGTTGTTCGGGTCGTCCATTCCGTCAGGGTAGCCCATATGGTACCACTTCTTCATCTTGTTGCCATTAACGATAAACACCTCATAGCCGTTTGGCGAGCCATCACCACAGATGCACGATGACCACCACGAGCCACATACAGCACCGATGTTGTGTTCAAAGGTGTTGTACGCAACATAGTCGTAGTTACGACGATAGTGCATATGTCCGGAGATGATGTGTGCCTCGTTGAACTCCTTGAAGAGTCGGTGCACCTTTATGATGTTGTTTGAGGTGGTTGTCCAGAGTGGAATGTGTACCACTAAAACCACCATCATATCCTTTGGAACATATTTGAGATCCTCCTCCAACCACTTAAATTGCTCATTGGTAAAGCCCTTTGAATACTTGGAAGAGTCGTTATTGTAGTTGTAGATAATATCGCGCATACCGATAATATGCACCTTACCACGATTGAACGAGTAGTTTGCAGGTCCAAAGTATCTCTCAAAGTCGCGCTGTGCTTTGAGGTTGAAGTTGCTGCTGGTCTCGTCAGGCTCAATAATTTCGTTGGCGTTGAAGAAGACGTTGTCGTGGTTACCCATCACTTGGAACACCGGCATACCCATCTTGTCGGCGTGCATTGCGTCGCGCATTTTCGGCATATACGGTGTTGCCCTTGAAGAGTTGGTTACCGACACAACGTCGCCTGCGGTGATACCATAGATAGGGATTGAGAATGTTGATGCGTGAGCCTTAATCTTTGGCACAGCCTCCTTGATAAAGCGGTTGAGACCTGTGCTTGACGAAACCTGTGGATCTCCAAAGCCGAAGAGGGCAAACTCATTCTCTACGCTCTTCAACGCTGTAAGCGCAAAGTCGTACTGGCGAGTCCCCTTATTGTAACGCTTGAAGAAGCAAGGTTGTCCGTATTCGTTGATAGGAATCTCATACTCGGAAGGTACCGAGATAAAGATGTGATATGTATCCGAGATTGGAGTCAAAGTGTAGAAACCATCTTCGTTGGTTGTTGTTACCGAGAAGCCGTCGCTGACAACAACGCCCTTGATAGGTTTTTTGAAGTTATCTACGACATAGCCATATACATCCTCTCCCTCAATCTGAATCGGATAGTAGATGTGAATATCGTCAATGCACAATGGCTGTCCCGAGATAGACTCAAACTCGACAAACTGACCATTGCTCATCATATCGAATGAGGTGGTGGTTGAACTCCACGAAGGGTGAGTCTCCGACTCCGGAATC
>JAFXHB010000135.1 GCA_017536605.1 Alistipes sp. | reverse complement strand
GAGGGCTTGCCCACAACGATAGTCGTTACATCCTCACGGGCGCAGTAGTCGGCAATATATCGCTCCAACTGCTTGGTCTCGACCGTTTCGAGCGCACCTGCAATAATCTGTAATGGGTCGCTGACCGCCAACCCTGTGCGCTTTACGCCATAGTCTATCGCCAAGATTCGCCCCATAAGGTCGCACCCGAAAATTACTTCAACTTCTTGTACAACTCGCGGAACGAGGTCTCGCGCTCAACCATTGCGTAGAGGTCAGCGATAGCGATACGCTCCTGCTGCATTGAGTCGCGATGACGAACAGTTACGGTGTTGTCCTCCAAAGTCTGGTGATCAACAGTAACGCAGAATGGAGTACCAACAGCGTCCTGACGACGGTAACGCTTGCCGATAGAGTCCTTCTCGTCGTATGCAACATTGAAGTCAAACTTCAACGAGTCAATAATCTCGCGAGCCTTCTCTGGAAGACCGTCCTTCTTCACGAGTGGCATAACGGCAACCTTGGTAGGAGCCAAGCAAGCAGGGATACGCAATACTACGCGCTCCTCGCCATTCTCCAACTTCTCCTCGCAATATGCAGCCGACATAATCTGCAAGAACATACGATCTACGCCGATTGAGGTCTCAACAACGTAAGGAACATAGTTCTCGCCACGCTCCGGATCAAAGTATTGAATCTTCTTGCCCGAGTACTCTTGATGGCGACCGAGGTCAAAGTCGGTACGCGAGTGGATACCTTCCACATCCTTGAAGCCGAATGGGAAGTTATACTCAATATCTGTTGCTGCATTTGCATAGTGTGCCAACTTATCGTGGTCGTGGAAGCGGTAGTTCTCGTCGCCGAAACCCAAAGCGCGGTGCCAAGCCATACGGGTATTCTTCCACTCGTTCCACCACTGCATCTCGGTACCCGGTTGCACGAAGAACTGCATCTCCATCTGCTCGAACTCGCGCATACGGAAGATAAACTGACGCGCTACAATCTCGTTACGGAACGCCTTACCAATCTGTGCGATACCGAATGGCAACTTCATACGACCTGTCTTCTGTACGTTGAGGTAGTTCACGAAGATACCCTGCGCAGTCTCTGGGCGGAGGTAGATTGTGTTTGCACCCTCGGCAGTAGAGCCCATCTGTGTCGAGAACATAAGGTTGAACTGACGAACATCGGTCCAGTTGCGAGTACCAGAGATAGGGCAGACAACCTCGCAGTCGAGGATAATCTGCTTCAACTCGGCAAGGTCGTTATTGTTCAAAGCCTCTGCAAAGCGGGCGTGAACGGCATCGCGCTTTTCGGAAATCTCCTTCACGCGTGGCGAGGTTGCACGGTACTGCTCCTCATCAAAAGCCTCACCGAAACGCTTGCGAGCCTTCTCAACCTCCTTCTCAATCTTCTCATCAAGTTTTGCGAGGTAGTCCTCAATAAGGACATCGGCACGATAACGCTTCTTTGAGTCTTTGTTGTCAATCAACGGGTCATTGAAGGCGGCAACGTGTCCCGAAGCCTCCCAAGTGCGTGGGTGCATAAAGATAGCGGCGTCAATACCCACGATATTCTCGTGGAGTTTAACCATCGAATCCCACCAATAACGCTTGATGTTATTCTTCAACTCAACGCCATTCTGACCGTAGTCATAGACCGCGCCAAGACCATCATAAATCTCGCTCGAAGGGAAGATAAAACCATACTCCTTGCAGTGCGCGATTAACTTTTTGAACAACTCTTCCTGTGTCATAATTGTATATAGTTTTTGCTTTTTGTTCTATTCTACGCGCAAAGATAATAAAAAAATACAAAAGGCTCCACGTGCGAGAGCCTTTTGTATTATTGAAGTTGTTAGTATCTACTATTTTGCAGCCTCGTAAGCACCCTTGACATCCTCGTAGAACTTCGCCATTACGATGAAGTAGAAAGGAGTGATAATCAAGAAAACACCAGAGACAATGATTGCAAGACAGATGTTCAATACATAAGGAACTGCAGGCAACCAGCAGAAAATTACAGAGGCGATAAGATCAATCACCAAGATCCAGAACAAAACAATGAAGATGAGATAGATAGCAAGGACAAAGATTCCCCAGATACCCAATAGTCTACCAATGTGTCCCTTCATCATCTCTTCACTCTTTTTAAGAGCCTCTTTTCCAGTAATTTCTGGGTTGTCAGCCACGATATAAGGAGCAAGGCTGTATGTCAATGCCTTATAGATGCCTGGGACAATAAATAACAAAGACCACAATGCAATGTAAAGTGCAGACCAACCATAAGTAATAAGAATGCCCCAATAGTTTTTGGCCTTCAAAGGAGCTACAACTTGTGCAAGCTCAATTGGCTGATTGTTGCGAACCATCTGCAAGAAAGCCACAGAAAAACCGAATGTAATTGGTAATGCAATCAAAACAACACCTATACCGCCACTAAGGTAAGCAAGCAGGTTGAAAGCCAAGTTGAATAGAATAGTTGCAATCAACGTGTTGTGCAGATTCTCTTTGAGCAAAGTCTTGCTCTCGTTGAAAATAGTACCGATAGATTTCATAATTTTTTAAGTTTTTATGGTTAAAATGATGTTCAATCGCAAAAATGATATACAAAGATATGATTTTTTTTGAACCGATGCAAGAGTTCTATTACAATAAACTGAAAAAGATCCAAAAAATATATGTTTGTTTTTGTCTATACGTCTGATTGTGAGTTGATATTCTAAAAACACAAAAGGCCTTCCTTTTGGGAAAGCCTTTTGTATTTCGGGAGACCCGAATACACGCGCAGAGAGTCGCTTATTTCATAAACTCTGCTACTTGGTCGTTTGGAAGAACTGCCTCCTTGAAAATGTAAGCACCGGTCTTCTCCGACTTAACCATCTTGATGCACTTGGTAAACTGCTTACCTACACCTGTTCTAAGGGTTGCGACTGCTTTCTTTGCCATAACTCTTTAGCTCATTATTACTTAATTTCACGATGTAAAGTTACCCTCTTCAAGTAAGGATTGTACTTCTTACGCTCCAAACGGTCAGGGGTGTTCTTCTTGTTCTTTGTGGTGATGTAGCGTGACATTCCTGGTACGCCACTCTCCTTCTGCTCGGTGCACTCCAAGATGACCTGAACTCTGTTACCTTTCTTTGCCATTTTTGTTTAGATTTTAGTAGATTTTCTTGGGAGCAGCAGCATCTTTGAGAGCGGCAGCGAGTCCCTTCTTGTTAATTGTTTTGATTCCCGAAGTCGAAACCTTCAAGGTAATCCATCGGCCTTCCTCCTCGGACCAGAAACGCTTAGTCTTCAAGTTTGGAGAGAACTTGCGCTTGGTCTTAACGTTAGAGTGCGAAACATTGTTTCCCACAATGGCCACTTTTCCGGTAATTTCGCAAACTTTCATTGTTAAAAATGTTTTAATTAAATCCCATTTGGGGCTGCAAATGTACTAATTATATTTTGGATATGCAATTGTGCAGTGAATTTTTTAGAAATTTTACAAAAAATGGTATTTGTTGTTGGGACTATCTCCTCTTTTGGGTTTTAGATTTACGGGAGCGGGGTTGCTCCGGAAGGGTGGGCTCCTCCGAGCCGCCGCCCAATGAGCGGTAGAGTTTTATCATTCCCTGTATGCCCTCGTAGCGGTCGGAAATCTGTTGCAGGCGTGCCGCAAGTTGCGACTGCTGGGCAGTCAAGACCTCCAAGTAGGTCGCCTCCGAGTGGCTCATCAACTGTCGCGTACTATACACGGCACTCTCCAACGAGGCAATCTGTTGCTTGCGGATATCGGTCTTGCTACGCGCCGAGTGGCACTGCGCCAAAGCGGTATTTACTTCGTTGCCTGCCTCCAAAAGTTTGTGGCGGAAGTTTTCAAGAGCCTCGCGTTGGCGCGACTCCGCAATACGGAGGTTTGCACGCAACTTGCCACCCTGAAATATCGGTTGAAAGAGTTTCGCAGCAAACGAGAAGAAGAACCCTGCCGGATTGGTTAAGGCCTTCTCCCAGCCACCCTCGCCCGTGAGTGTGAGCGACGGATAGAGGTCGGCACGTGCGATATTGGTATTGTGGTAGGCTATGCGCAAATCGTACTCCGCCGCCTGAACATCGGGACGACGTGAGAGCAACTGTGCCGGAACGCCCGTAAGCAACTCGCCCTTCAACACCTCGCCGTCCAACTCTCCTCGCTCAAAGTGTTGTGGTGTTGTACCAAGCAGAAGTGCCAAAGAGTTCTCCGCCTGCACAATTTTATATTCAAGGTCATAGACCGATGCGCTCACCGAATAGGCATTTGCTTCGGTTTGTGAGATAGATGCCTCGTTGGTCATTCCCGCCTCCTTCATAGCCTTCATTGTGCGGACATTCTCCTTCCACGAAGCGGCTGTTGAGCGCGACACTCGCAACTGTGCATCAAGCATCAGAAGCGTATAGTAGTTGTCGGCAATCGCTGCTATCAGTGCTGTCTGAACGCTGCGGTGGTAGAGTTTGCTCTGCTCCAAAGCCGCCTCGGCACCGCGCTTACGGTTGAGTTGTCGTCCAAGAATATCTATCTCCCAACTCGCTGTAATAGGTACAGAGTAGGCGATACGTGTTGTGCGACTGCTCTCGGTCGAAAACGATGGTGAGAAGCCAAACGATGGCGCGAACGACATCTTGGCTGCACGAAGTGAGGCTTGGCTCTGACCAATACGCTCGGTAGCAATCTTCAAATCGACGTTATTCTTCAAGCCCTGCTCGATATAGCCCTGCAAGTACTTATCCGTAAAGAAGTCGCGCCACGAGATGTCTGCCAAAGTTGTTGTATCCTGCGACACCACCTGACCATACAGGTTGTCGGTACTAATCTCCGCAGGGCGGCTATACTTTTTATATATGGAGCAACCAGACAAAGTTGCTACAACCAATATGCTTAAAACTATCTTCTTCATAATCTCTAATTGTTAGCACTCCTCTCCTTGTTTCTCCTCCTTCTTCTCGAAGTTGAGTGGTTTAACCTTCTCCTGCAACCATTGGAAGATGATAAACAGAGCCGGCAAGACGAACAGCAACGCCAATGTTCCGATAACCATACCGCCGACAACACCCGTACCGATAGTGGTATTACCATTTGCACCTACACCGGTAGAGAACATCAACGGAATCATACCGATAACCATTGTCAAAACGGTCATAAGGATAGGACGGAAACGCTCACGTGTAGCAACATAGGTTGCGCGTGCAATGCTCATACCCTTGGCGCGGTTCTCGCCCGCATACTCGGTAATCAGAATCGCAGTCTTGGACAAGAGTCCGATAAGCATAATCAGACCCGTTTGCAGGTAGATATTATTCTCCACGTCCATCATCTGTGCAAACGCGAATGAGCCCATCAGACCAAACGGCACCGAGAGGATAACCGCCATCGGCACGAGGTAACTCTCGTACAATGCCGCCAGAATAAGGTATATCAAGACGATACAGATAACGAAGATAATAACTGTATTGCTTGTACTCTCTGCCTCCTCACGAGCGATACCCGAGAAGTCGTAGCCATAACCTACCGGTAACTTCTCTTGTGCCACCTCCTTCACAGCCTTGATGGCATCACCCGAAGAGTAGCCCTCCGCAGCACGACCATTGACGCTGATTGCCGGGAACATATTAAATCGTGATAGGTTCTCCGGTGCATATATCTTTTCAAGGGTTACGAATTGGCTTACAGGTGCCATATCGTTGCCGATGCGCACGAAGATATTGTTCAAGGTCTGCTTATCAACACGATATTTAGGGTGCGACTGAATACGTACCTGATAGAGTTTCGTGAAACGGTTGAATCGTGTGGACATCACACCACCGTAGTATCCGTTAATCACATTCAGCACCTCCTTTGTAGATGTGCCTGCACGCTTACACTTCACCGCATCAACCTCAATCTGATATTGTGGGAAGCGCGGATTAAACGAGGTGTGCGCCGTACCTATCTCTGGTCGCTCCTTCAAGGCACTGATAAAGTTGAAGGTTACCTCTGCCAACTCCTCAATCTTACCGCCCTTCTTATCCTGAACGTAGAGGTTGAATCCTCCCGCCGCACCAAAGCCCGGAATCATTGCAGGGGTTGAAGTGAAGATGGAGGCATCGTTGAACTCGTCGGCATACTCCTTGATGCGGTTTTGCACGGCTGCAACGTTATGCTCCTTGCCCTCACGCTCGTCCCAATGCTTCAAACGGAGCAAGAAACTACCCTGCGATGAGCCTGCACCACCCGCCTGCGAATATCCCGCCATCTTACTTACGGCGTGAGTCTCTTCAATACCTCTGATAATGTCATAGTCGATGCGGTCCAGCACTCGTTTTGTTCGCGAGAGCGATGTTCCCGGAGGTGTCGATACATCAACACGCAATGTGCCGAGGTCCTCGCGTGGGACAAGTC
Source organism: Alistipes sp. (assembly GCA_017536605.1). GTDB lineage: Bacteria > Bacteroidota > Bacteroidia > Bacteroidales > Rikenellaceae > Alistipes. The sequence goes on along the minus strand of JAFXHB010000135.1, from coordinate 4,038 downwards.
CTGTCTTGGTCGTATTCATAAAATAGACCAGCAGACCACACGCTGCACCAAGCAGTATGACGCTCAACCAACGATGACGCAAGAAGAATGTTACGCCACGAAGGTACTTGTTGCATATATAGGTGAATGAGGTATCAAGAGCCATACCCATACGGCGGGTAAATGGAACCTTCTGTCCCTCGCCATACTCATTCTTCGGTTTGAGAATCATCGCACACAACGCCGGCGAGAGTGTCAAGGCGTTCAGTGCCGAGATACCCACCGCTACAGCCATCGTAATACCGAACTGCGTATAGAAGATACCCGACGTTCCGCCCATAAACGACACCGGAATAAACACCGCCATAAAGACGAGTGTACAGGTGATAATCGCCGAGGTGATACCTCCCATTGCATCTACCGTAGCCTTGTATGGCGACTTGTAGCCCGCGTCAAACTTGGTATGCACCGCCTCTACCACAATAATCGCATCATCTACCACCACACCGATTGAAAGCACCAATGCAAAGAGGGTGAGGAGGTTGATACTGAAATCAAAGATAAAGAGGAAGAGGAACGTTCCGATGATTGAAACGATAGTACATATCAGCGGAATCATCGTTGAGCGGATATCGCGCAGGAAGAGGAACACTACGAGCGTTACCAGCACGATAGCCTCCAAGAGGGTGCGGATAACGTTGTAGATTGAGGCGAACAAAAAGTCGTTGGTACTCTCCAATACCACCATATCCAAATCGACAGGGAAGTCCTCGCGTGCCTCTTCAAGGAAGGCGTCAATCTTCTTGATAACCTCCGTAGCGTTTGAGTCGGGTGTCTGGTAGATTACAAACTCGGTACCCGGTGAGCCGTTAATCTCACATAGATACTGATACGACTGCGTACCCAACTCAACTTCGGCAACATCTTTCAGTCGCAACACCTCTCCGTTAGGCAGGGCGCGAATAACGATATTCTCAAACTCGTCAATCTTCTCCAAACGACCTCTGTATCGCATCGCATATTGGAAGGTCTGGTCGGAGTTCTCTCCAAACGAGCCGGTTGCTGCCTCGATATTCTGCTCACCCAACGCCTCCGAAATATCGGCAGGTACCAACTTGTACTGCGCCATAATGTCGGGTTTGAGCCAGATACGCATCGAGTAGTCCGAGCCACGCACATCTATATCGCCCACACCCGGAATACGAGAGATTGCAGGCACGAGGTTGATCTTGATATAGTTCACGATAAATGTTCGGTCGTACGAGCCATTCGGGCTATACAACGCCACGCGCTCCAAGACACTCGTCTGTCGCTTCTTCACGGTAACACCAGCCTCAACAACCTCCGAAGGGAGTTGTCGGGTTGCACGCGATACACAGTTCTGCACATTGACTGCTGCCATATCGGGGTTTGTACCCTGCTTGAAGTAGATGGTAACCGAGCCACTACCATTATTTGTTGCGGAGGAGGACATATAGGTCATATTCTCCACTCCGTTAATAGCCTCTTCAAGAGGTACGAGCGCACTCTTCTGTACCGTCTCGGCACTTGCACCCGGATAGGATACCGACACGAAGATTGTCGGAGGTGCAATACTTGGATATCGCTCAATCGGAAGCACCGCCAAACCGATAAGTCCTCCGATGATAATCACAATCGAGATTACGGTCGAGAGTATCGGACGGTCAATAAAGGTTTTTATATTCATCTCTTGTTTCTCCCAATTTTAAGGTTACGCCTACTTCTTCTTACCTCCTGCGGTTACGAAATCTTTAATCTTGATAGGGGTGTCGTCACGCAACAGACCGATACCCTCAACAACGATAGTGTCGCCCGCCATAAGTCCCGACTCAACGATATACTCCTTACCGTTGCTAATCTCAAAGACACCGATAATCTTCGCCTTGGCTACGCCATTCTCAACCTTGTAGGCATAGACCTTATCCTGCACCTCAAAGGTTGCATATTGCGGAATAACCACACAGCCCTCTTGACGATGCGGGAGAATGATTGTTCCCGAACCACCCGAAAGGAGAAGTCGTCTTTTGTTGGGGAACTTGGCGCGAATGGTTACCGAACCCGTTGTCGGGTCAATAATTCCGGAGATAGCCTCAATGCGACCCTTCTCCGAATAGACTGTACCGTCGCTCAACTGCAAATCAACCAACGGCATCTCCTGCAACGCATTTTCAAGCGCACCATACTGACGTTTGAGCGACAATACCTGACTCTCGCTCAACGAGAAATAGACATACATCTCGGAGTTGTCCGATACCGAGGTCATCGGCGTAGCGTCCGATGGGCTTACGAGTGTGCCGACGCGGAATGGGAGCGTGCCGACCACTCCATCTACCGGACTCTTTACGAGTGTGTAGGAGAGGTTGTTGCTCGCCGTGAGTTCGTTGGCACGAGCCTGTTCAAGTTGCGCCTTGGCACTCGCCAAAGTTGTACGTGCCATACGGAGGTCAAAGTCGGAGATGATGTTCTGCTCAAACAACTTCTCCTTACTTGTTGCCGAGAGTTCCGCCGCATCAACCTGCGCCTGCGCCACATTTACATTCGCCTCCGCCGTCGCAAGAGCCGCCTGATATGGCACTTGGTCAATCACGAAGAGCGTCTGCCCCTGACGGACAACCGAGCCCTCCTTAACTTTGATGTCGGTGATGTAACCCTGCACCTTGGTACGGATATCAACATCCTGCTTACCTCGGATTGTTGCCGAGTAGGTTGAACTTAACTTACGAGTTGCGGTTTGAAGAATCATCACATCGTACTCGCGCTTTGATGCCGAGGAGCGTTTCTCCTCCTTACAGCCTACAAAAACTCCCGCTGCTATTGAGCAGATTAAGAGCGTGGTTAGTAGTCGTTTAGTCATAATTATTGGTATTTATATTATCTTATTTTACGTTCAATTTCGGCCAAAATCACCACAAAGTTACTAAAATAATTATTATAATTATAATAATCTCCCACTATTTCACCCCCGCTTATTGCCTATTCGCCCCTATTTCGCTCTAATCTCACTCTTGCGGCTCGGAAAAATGCAAATTTGTTTGCATTTTTATCCCGCTCTGTATCGTCGGTTCAGTTTTAGTTATTACCTTTGCGGTATGGAACAAGTTAGAGCAAAAAAGGCGTTAGGTCAGCACTTTCTGACCGACTTGAACATTGCACAAAAGATATGCAATTCGCTATCGGGCGGAACAGCCGAAAACCCCGACAAAGTATTGGAGGTCGGGTGCGGTATGGGTGTGCTAACGCAATATCTGTTGCGTCGTGATGACATCATAACATACGGTGCAGAGATTGACTCCGAGAGTATCGCCTATCTTAACGAGCACTATCCCGATTTTTCGCCGCGTCTGCGCGAGGGCGACTTCTTGAAGATGCCACTTGATGAATACTTTCCGGAGGGTGTGAAGGTTATAGGCAACTTCCCGTACAATATCTCCTCGCAGATATTCTTCAAGATTATCGAGCATCGCAACCTTATACCCGAATGTGTCGGAATGATTCAGAAGGAGGTTGCCGAGCGTATTGCCGAGAAGGAGGGGTCAAAGACCTACGGCATATTGAGTGTTTTGCTCCAAGCGTGGTACGACATCGAGTACCTCTTTACTGTGTCGGAGAAGGTATTTAACCCGCCGCCAAAGGTTAAGAGTGCCGTCATACGTCTGCGTCGCAACAGCACTACTCAACTCGGTTGCGATGAGGTGCTGTTTGTGAAGGTTGTGAAGGCATCATTCGGGCAACGTCGCAAGATGCTCCGCAACTCACTCCGTTCCGCCTTTGGCAACTTCGGAGGCGAGGAGCACCCATTCTTCACGAAGCGTGCCGAGCAGTTATCTGTGGCCGATTTTGTTGCGCTGACAAATTGGGTGGCAGAACACAAGTAAGATTTATACAGATCCAAACAAGAAGAAGCTGTCTAACAAGGCTCTTTCGGCATCTGCCTTGTCTGGAAAATGCTCATTTACGCCGAGTAAACTGCGCTTTTCCAGCCTGCGAGCAGCTTCAAAATAGCTCTTGTTATACAACTTCTGACAAAAAGAGCCTGTC
>JAFXHB010000134.1 GCA_017536605.1 Alistipes sp. | reverse complement strand
TGGTCGCGGTCAGTTGCTTGGCGAGTTCAAGGGCAACGACAAAATTGTTGTCTGGACAGCGAAGAACCTCGCCTACATCACGGGCTTTGATACTCAACAGCACTTCCCTGACGATACGGTACGTGTAGAGCGTTACGAGGCTGGTAGGGTGTATAACCTCTGCTACTTTGATAAGGAGCAGGGCTACTACTATATGAAGCGTTTCCAATTGGAGCAGACCGACAAGGCTCAATACTTCCTTGACGAAGACGGCTCGTGTCGCTTTGAGTGCATATCGGGAGCGAAGGGTGCCGAGTTGCAGATCACATACAAGGGCGCACAGGCATCTCGACCAGCCGATATGATTGATGTAGAGGAGTTTGTGGGAGTTAAATCGTGCAAGGCAAAGGGTAAGCGTTTGACGACGTTTGATGTTGATACTTTGACCTTTATTGAGCCGGAGGAGCCACAGAACGAGCCTGACCCAACCGACGACGTGGAGGAGCAGACAACCGAGCCAACAGAGGAGGCTTTGGAGACTACGGCTCCGATAAATACGGTTAAGCCGGTTAATAATAGCGGAACTCCAATCGAGATTATCCGCAACGATATTGACGAGAGCAACTCGGAACAGTTAAACCTATTTTAGTTAGGAGATAGGAGATAGGAGATAGGAGATAGGAGATAGGAGTTTGCATTTTGCATTCTGCACTATAAAGCCAATAGATTATGCGGTTGTATTTGATCGGCTATATGGCATCGGGCAAGAGTACCATCGGGCGCAGAGTCGCTCGTGCTACGGGTGTGCCGTTCTTTGATACCGACAAGATGATAGAGGAGGCGGAGGGTGCAGCCATTACCGATATATTCGCCTACGCGGGAGAGGAGTATTTTCGTAAGACGGAGCGAGTGGCATTGGAGCAGTGTTCCGAAGAGCCGAGTGCAATAATCTCTACGGGAGGAGGACTTCCCGTTTGGAGCGATAATCAAGAGTGGATATCCGAACACGGAGTTTCGGTATATCTGCGTCGCACGCCGGAGCAGATTCTATCGCGCCTTTCGCCTTACGGACGACAGAAACGCCCGAAGTTTAGAGGATTGAACGACGAGGAGCTGTTGGCTTATATGCGGACAAATCTTGCCGAGCGAGAGCCGTTCTACGAGCGTGCTACGCTTACGATAGATTGCTCAAAGGTGAGTGATGAAGAGATTGTTGCAATGTTAAGTGCCTTTGTGCTGAAAAACGAGGAGCGCGAAGATAAATAGAGCGATACGCTATGGGAAGTATAGGTGTTTTTGATTCGGGTTTAGGAGGGCTCTCGGTGTTGCGTACACTGCGAAAGGCTCTCCCGTGCGAATCGTTCATCTATCTTGGCGACGGAGAGCGTTGCCCCTATGGCGAGCGTAGCAAGGAGGAGGTACTCCGATTTACCAAAGAGGCTGTTGATAGACTCTTGGCGGAGGGGTGTAAACTGATTGTCTTGGCTTGTAATACTGCTACTGCGGTGGCTATTAAGCAGTTGCGCGAGGAGTATCCCGATATTCCGTTTGTGGGGTTAGAGCCTGCGGTAAAGCCTGCGGCACTATCCACGAAGTCGGGCGTTATAGGAGTCTTGGCTACGAAACGCTCGCTTGAAGGCGACCACTTTCGTACCACCTCCGAGCAGTATGCCGATAGGGTGCGCATCGTTACGGCTGTTGGTGAAGGCTTTGTTGAGGCGGTAGAGAATAACGAGGAGAGGCAACCCGCAACCGAGGCGTTGGTACGTAAGGTCGTTGAGCCTATGGTGGCGGCGGGTGCAGATAAGATAGTGCTTGGGTGTACCCACTACCCATTCCTGCGAGAGGTTATTGAGCGCGTTGTTGGAGAAGGTGTTGAGGTTATAGACTCATCGGAGGCTGTGGCACGACGTGTGGCATCGTTGCTTGATACATTTAATATACGCGCGGATAGGGAGGCGAAGCAGAGTTGTCGCTACCTCTCGTTTGCGGGCGAAGAGTATGTCGAGAAGTTGAAAATGAAAGATAGATAGAGATATGGCAAAGGAGAAGAATGATAGTCGCGCCGAGCAGAAGCGCAAGGAGCGCGAAGCGAAGCGTAAAAAGGAGATTACACAGAGCGACGGAACGCGAACAACATTTCAGACGATATGTTGGGTTACGGGCGTTATTGTGATGTTGGCATCGCTCTTTGTGCTGGTTTCCACCATCTCACACCTCTTTGTGTGGGATAACGATTACGCTTTGATACACAATACTACGCAGTCGGATAGTGTGAATCGCGAATTTTCCAACCCTTGTAGTTCGGTTGGAGCATATATTGGCGATGCGCTGATTGGTGGCTCGTTTGGTGTCTGCGGAGTGCTGATACCGATACTCCTGTTTATCGTTGGCTTGAATCTGACTATCGGACACTCAAAGGTGTTGTGGCACACAAATTTGTCGTTGGCACTTATCATTATATTCGGCTCTTTGTCGTTCGGAATGATTGAGAGCGATATGTTCGGCACGGGCTGGGGCGGAGCCTTCGGCCGACTCGTTGTTGAGGAGTTGGCAAATGGTGATATAGGTATCGGCAAGGTGGGCGTGGGACTTGCACTTGTCGCCTGCTGGATTATCACGGGTGTTATCATCAACCGCAACTTTATAAATATCCTCAACCGAGCAACCATTGACGGCGTGAATAAGAGCAAAGGTTTTGCAAGTTCGCTGTTCGCCTATATTGGACAGAAATATAGAGAGAACAAGGAGCGCAAGCGTCGCCAAGAGAGTTTGGCTCGCGAGGCGGAAGATGAACGCCGTATTTTGGGTGCCGATGCAGCGGAGGATACCGATGCGGATACCGATGCGGTTGAAGGCGTAGAGGAGCCACAACCTGTTGAGCCTGTTGAGCCTACCGAGCAGGAGCCTGATGCAGAGGAGAAGGGCGGTAGCCCGATAGAGGTCAATAAGCACACCGACGAGATTGTTTCGGAGGGAGAGGCCGATTCGCACGACGACGATGTCAATCGTACCCCAAGTTATAAGTTCCCGACGGTGGATATCTTGGTTTCGCACGATAACGGAGCGACTGTATCCGACGAGGAGATTCTTCAAAATAAGCAGCGCATTGAGGAGACCTTGAATAACTTTGGAGTGCCAATCAGCTCAATGACGGCAACGATAGGTCCGACTGTTACGCTCTACGAGATTGTGCAGGAGGCGGGTGTCAAAATATCGAAGGTGCAGGGCTTGGAGAAGGATATTGCGCAGTCGTTGAAGGCGTTGGGTATCCGTATTATCGCCCCAATTCCGGGTAAGGGTACTATCGGTATTGAGGTGCCTAACCGCAACAAGGAGGTTGTGTCGATGCGCTCGGCAATACAGTCGGAGCGTTTCCAGAACTTTGAAGGCGAGTTGCCTGTGGTTATCGGACGTACGATTCAAAACGAGAACTTTGTCTTTGACTTGGCGAAGATGCCTCACTTGCTCGTTGCAGGTGCTACGGGACAGGGTAAATCGGTGGGCTTGAATGCTATTATTACGTCGTTGCTCTACCGTAAAGACCCTTCGCAGTTGAAGTTTGTGATGATAGACCCGAAGATGGTTGAGTTCTCGCTCTACTCCAAACTGCAAGAGCACTATATGGCGAAGATGGAGTCGGAGGAGGATGTGATTGTTACCGACCCCAAAAAGGCTGTATATACGATGCACTCACTCTGTATAGAGATGGAGAACCGTTTGAAGAAGTGTAGTGTTGTCGGAGCGCGTAATATCGTAGAGTACAACGACTTGGTGCGTAAGGGTAAGACCGAAGACACGGATATATTTCCATATATCGTGGTTGTGATTGACGAGTTCGCCGACCTTATCCAGACTGTCAAAGATGTGGAGAAGCCTGTTATGCGCTTGGCGCAGAAGGCACGTGCCGTTGGTATTCACCTGATTTTGGCGACACAGCGACCTGATGTGAAAGTTATCACGGGTACTATCAAGGCGAACTTCCCTGCGCGTATTGCATTCCGCGTGATGCAGATGATTGACTCGCGTACCATTATTGACCAGCCGGGAGCAAATCAGTTGATTGGTCGTGGAGATATGTTGATGTCTATAAATGGCGAACTTACCCGTATTCAGTGTGCCTTTGTCGATACGCCGGAGGTGCAGGCGATTGTTGAACACATCTCGGATCAGCCTCACCCACTCAATGGCACCTATCTTTTGCCTGATTACGAGGATGCGGGTTCGTCCTCTGACGGAGATATGGGTATGGGTAGCGTTGAGAGTGGAGCACCTGTGCGCTTTGACCCTCTGTTGGCAGATATTGCTCGCGATATTGTATCAAGCGGACGCTTCTCGGTGTCGTATGTGCAGTGCAACTATGAGGTGGGCTTTAACCGCGCAGGTCGTATAGCGCAGCAGTTGGAGCGTCTTGGTATTATCAGTTCTGCAAACGGCTCAAAGCCTCGTGAGGTGAAGATATACGATTTGGCGACATTGGAGGCGAAGTTGCAAGAGTACGGTATCGGATAATGAAGAGGTTTTTCGTTATAGCAGTCGCCCTTGCGGCGGTGTTGTCGTGCTATGCCGATGAGCGCGGTGTGGAGATTATGCAGCGCATAGGTCGCCGTTACTCCTCGTTGAACACCTATTCGCTAACCTTTTCTGCTGCTCTCCCTGATGGCACAAGTAGTGGCGGTGAGTTGTCTGTTTCGGGTAACAGGCTCTATTTGAAGATGGCGGATAACGAGATTTTTGTTGAGGACACGGTGCGTTACGAGGTACACTCGCGCCAGCGCGAAATTATTATAGACCGTGCCGACGCCTACGATAAAGAGAGTTTCAATCCATTGAAAGGCGTGGACGGCTTGATGTCAAAGTACAATGTTGAGTACATTGAGGCGGATAGAGCCTTGCGTCTAACACCGAAGACGGGCAATAGCGACGTAATACATATATATATGTCGGTTGATGGCGAGAGTGTAGAGCGTGTTACCCTCGGCGGAGGCGATAACATCGTTACTATTGTGGTCAGTCCGGTTAAATATACCACTCGGCAACCGGCAGCCTTTAATAGGGCGCAGTATAGCGGTTATGAAGTTATAGATTTCAGATAGATAAAGTTTTTTCAAAAAAAAGATATAAAAAGGGTAGTGTAAAAGAATTATTCACTATCTTTGCAACGCAGATGGTTCCCCAAAGTGTTTGACACGAGGGGTGAAAAGGAAATTCGGTGAGAATCCGAAACAATACCTGTTGCTGTAAGTTCCTATCCCTTCGGGGATATGTGTTTGGAGTATCGGCCACTGAGAAAATTGGGAAGGCGCTCCAAACGGAATAAGTCAGAAGACCTGCCTCTGTGTTTAGTATTATTAGCCTGCAGGTGTACGGGTTTATGGTCAAAGGTTCTCTTGCTGAATCTCCTCGTTTGGGGTATCAAGGTGGCGTAAGCCAGCGATATAGCGAATGCCGACGGGCATCGCGTAAGAACAGTGTAGAGAATTTTGAGTATAGTGTGTGGCCGTATTCTGCAAGCGTAGAGTACGGTTTTTTTTGTGCACACACATTATATACTATATACACATACTCAAAATTTAAAACACAAAAAAAAGATGAAAAAACTAACATTTTTAATCTGTATGCTATTTGTGGCGGTTGCCATAAGTAGCTGTTCGCCCGACGATGGCGGAGGTTGTCAGGAACCACTTGACTACGAGTTGCGAGTCTTGACCTTTGAAGATGCCGATTGCAAAGGCGATGTTGAATTGAGCGACGGCAGATACTATTGGTCGGAGTTTATCCCGCAGGGAATGCAGGCTGGCTCTGGTCACGGTGGCTATTGGTGGGTTGACGCGTTGAATACCGAGTTGATGTTTGAGCCTGTGGAGGGCGGCTTTGGTTTCTATGGCGGACACGCCGGTATCTCGAACTATGTAGGCTCAAATTGGGAGAGCGAGGGAGACTATATGCACGACTTGCAGGCCTATATGGTTACGGGTGGTCATAGCGGAACGAACTTTAATACCCATTTCGGCTATGTGGATAACTATGATTCAGGCTATGGTATGAATAACACTATGCCATCGCTTACATTCAGTGACGGAACAGCGCGTGTGATTGACCATATGTGGGTAACAAACACAACCTATGTATATAACCAGTTGCAGGCGGCAGGCTTTGGTTCGTCTTATGTGTTGAGCGACGAATCTACATTTAAGATTGTCGCCTATGGCTACGAAACCCTTGACGATGCCGAGCCTACAATGTGCGAGTTCTACCTCTTGGATAAGGGCAAAAAGTTCGTTACGGAGTGGACAAAGTGGGACTTATCGGTGTTGGGCAAGGTCGTTAAGGTGTCGTTCAATTTAGAGGGCTCTGCCGATATGATAGGCTCTTACGGATTGTCTATTCCGGCATA
>JAFXHB010000133.1 GCA_017536605.1 Alistipes sp. | reverse complement strand
GACGAGCAACTTTGAGGAGTCGCGCTTATCAAGCGGGAACTTCGCTATGCGCTCATCGGGTAGCGGATAGTCGTAGTCGTTAATATCAATCTTTTCCATTACTCTTCACTTATCTCTAACTCGTATGACGCCTTCTCCCACTCGTGTATCAGGTGGTCGTATTGGCGTTTGAGTTCATCATACTCCTTATACTCGTCGGCGTTGTACTCCGTAGCCGTTGCGAAACGCTCATCAAAGGCGGCAATCTTCTTCTCCACCTCGGCAATCTGCTCCTCTATCTGGGCGACGCTCTTGCGCAGTTTGCGGAGTAACTTCTCCTGCTCGCGCTTCTGCTCATAGGAGAGTTTTCCCTGCGAGGCCTCCTGCTTCGCGGCACTCTGCACCACAGCCTTACGCTCTATCTCGTGGAGGTTCTCCAACTTGCGCTTCTCCAAGAAGTAGTAGATGCCTCCCAAATACTCGCGCACTCCGCCATCGCGAAACTCATAGACCTTATCCACGATGCCGTCCAAGAACTCTCTGTCGTGCGACACCAAGACCACTGTGCCGTCAAACTTCTGCAAGGCGGTTTTGAGAATATCCTTCGAGCGCATATCCATATGGTTCGTAGGCTCGTCAAGGATAAGCAGGTTATGAGGCTCCAACATCATACGCGCCATCGCCAAGCGGGAATGCTCGCCACCCGACAACACCTTGACCTTCTTGTCAATATCCTCTCCTCGGAAGAGGAATGCGCCCAATATGTCGCGCAGACGTGTGCGAATATCGCCCACCGCAACCCTGTCAAGCGTGTCATAGACTGTGAAGTCGCCATTCATCAAGTCGTCTTGATTTTGGGCGTAGTAGCCGATGCTGACATTCGCTCCAATCTTGATTGAGCCCTCCGTCGGCTCCAACTCGCCAATCAACATTCGGGCGAAGGTGGTCTTACCCTCGCCATTGCGACCTACGAGGGCGATTTTATCCCCTTTGTGTATCGTAAATTCGGCTCCTGCAAAGACCCTGTGGTCGCCAAAGGCCTTGCCCACCTCCTTCACCTCGGCAACAATCTGTCCGGAACGAGGTGCGGGCGGGAACTTGATGTTGAGTGTTGCCAAGTCCTCCTCTTCAACCTCTATGCGCTCCAACCTATCGAGTTGCTTGATGCGCGACTGTACCTGATTGGACTTGGTCGGCTTGTAGCGGAACTTCTCGATGAACTCCTCGCTCTTTTCAATCAGTCGCTGCTGGTTTTGATAGGCAGCCAATTGCTGTGCGCGACGCTCGGCACGCAACTGCACAAAGTGCGAGTACGATACCTTGTAGTCGTATATCTTGCCCAACGATAACTCTATCGTTCGGGTTGTAACGTTGTCCAAGAAAGCCCTGTCGTGCGAGATGAGAAGCACCGCCCCGTTGTAGTTTTTCAGATACTCCTCCAACCACTGAATAGACTCGATGTCAAGGTGGTTTGTCGGCTCGTCAAGCAGGAAGATTGAGGGGCGACGCAAGAGCAACTTCGCTAACTCTATACGCATACGCCAACCGCCCGAGAACTCGCGTGTCGGCTTGTCAAACTCCTCACGGCGGAAGCCCAAGCCAAGCAGTGTCTTCTCAATGTCGGCATCGCGCGTGTCGCCACCGAGTATGTGGTAGTGGTCGTTGGCGTCGTTGAGGCGATGCAGCAACTTCTCGTACTCCTCGCTCTCGTAGTCTGTGCGGGAGGCTATCTCGGCTGTGAGGCGTTCAATCTCTGCCTCCAACGCTAACACCTCCTCAAACGCCTTTGCCGTCTCGGCAAGTAGGGTGGTGGTGTCGGCAACCTGCATCTGCTGTGGGAGGTAGCCGATGGTGCAATCTGCATTCTTGGTTACTGCTCCCGATGTGGGTTGTTGTAGTCCCGCTATAAGTTTGAGAATGGTGGTCTTACCTGCTCCGTTCTTGCCGACAAGACCTATGCGCTCCTTCTCATTTACGAGGAACGAAATCTCGTCAAAGAGAGTCCAACCACCAAAACTGACTGTTAGGTTATCTACTGAAATCATTACGCGTTCAAAATATCAATTATTGCCTGCTCGGGATTTGGCGCAGAGAATACCGCCGAGCCTGCCACTACGGCATCAACACCCGCATCAAAGACCTCGCGGGCATTCTTTGCCGAGATGCCACCGTCAATCTCAATCAGACAGTTCAATCCTCTCTGCGAAATCTCCTCGCGTAATGCGCGTACCTTATCCAATGAGTGGGGCATAAACGACTGTCCGCCAAAGCCCGGCTCCACGCTCATTACGAGTACCAAATCCAACTCGTCAAGGTAGTCGAATATCGCCTCAATCGGCGTTGCAGGCTTCACGCTGACACCCGCCTTTGCGCCCGCTGCGTGAATCTCGGCAATCGCGGCACGAGGGTCGGCACACGCCTCGTGGTGGAAGGTTACGTAGTCGGCTCCCGCCTCCACAAAACGCTTCACATATCGCTCTGGCTCAACAATCATAAGGTGAACATCAAGCACCTTTGATGTCGCCTTGCGTACGGGCTTCATCACGGGGAAACCAAACGAGATGTTCGGCACAAATACGCCGTCCATAACATCTATATGTACCCACTCGGCAGCGGAGCGGTCAAGCATCTTAATATCGCGTTCCAAGTTGCCAAAGTCGGCCGATAAAATTGAGGGAGCAACAATTCTCATAATATATCTATTTATTCTAACCGCAAAGATAATAATAAAATTGACAAATCGGCAATTTTATTATTAGAGGCGTTAGGGGCGTGCGCAGTTAGGAGATAGGAGATAGGAGATAGGTGTTAGGAGATAATTCTCAATTTGAAAAGCCGATGGATAATGGCTAATCGCCAAAAAATTGTCCATTGACATTTTTTTCGTATCTTTGTCGCTCTAATAGAGCGAAAACAAAAAAAGAAAGTAGCTAATGGCCAATGGCTAATAGCTAATAGCCACAAAAACATATGACACTCAACGAAGAGATTTCAAGAAGAAGAACATTTGCTGTGATTGCACACCCCGATGCAGGTAAAACCACCTTGACCGAGAAGTTGCTCCTTTTCGGTGGTGCTATCCACATCGCGGGAGCCGTCAAGAGCAACAAGATAAAGAAGGGCGCAACCTCCGACTTTATGGAGATTGAGCGTCAGCGTGGTATCTCGGTAGCCACCTCGGTTATGGGATTTGACTACAAGGGAGTGAAGATAAATATCCTTGACACACCGGGACACGAGGACTTCGCCGAGGACACCTACCGCACACTTACGGCGGTAGATTCGGTTATCATCGTTATTGACGGTGCGAAGGGTGTCGAGACGCAGACACGCCGACTGATGGACGTCTGCCGTATGCGCAACACCCCTGTTATGGTCTTCATCAACAAGTTGGACCGCCCGTGCAAAGACCCGTTTGATCTGCTTGACGAGGTGGAGCGCGAGTTGCAGATTCGTGTGCGACCTCTTGCTTTCCCGATTTCGAGTGGTCCTTCGTTCAAGGGTGTCTATAACCTCTACGAGCAGAACATATCACTCTTCACGTCGGACGAGCGACAGACTGCCGATGCCTCAACCGTTGAGATTAACGATATCTCATCGCCACAACTTGATTCGCTTATTGGCGACCGTTACGCACAGCAGTTGCGCGATGATGTGGAGTTGGTGGAGGGTGTCTATGACGACTTTGACAAGGAGGCATACCTCGCGGGAAAACTTGCCCCCGTATTCTTTGGCTCGGCGGTAAATAACTTTGGCGTGCGTGAGTTGTTGGAGTGCTTTATCCGCATCGCTCCGTCGCCTCGCCCATCAACCACCGAGACGCGACCGATTGAGCCACAGGAGGCGAAGATGACGGGCTTTATCTTCAAGATTCACGCCAATATGGACCCTAACCACCGCGACCGTATCGCCTTTATGAAGATATGTTCGGGCATCTTTGAGCGCAACAAGAACTACCTTCACGTTGCCAGCGGCAAGCAGATGAAGTTCTCCTCGCCTACCGCCTTTATGGCGGAGAAGAAGTCGGTGATTGACTTCGCCTACCCGGGTGATATTGTCGGTCTGCACGATGTCGGCAACTTCAAGATTGGCGACACCTTCACCGAGGGCGAGAAGTTGAAATTTACGGGTATTCCGTCGTTCTCGCCGGAGTTATTCCGCTATATAGAAAATGCCGACCCGATGAAGTTCAAGCAGTTGGCGAAGGGCATTGACCAACTTATGGACGAGGGTGTGGCACAGTTGTTCACCTCGTCGCTGAATGGTTGCAAAATTATCGGTACGGTGGGACAGTTGCAGTTTGAGGTTATCCAATACCGTCTGGAACACGAGTACGGCGCGAAGTGTCGTTGGGAGCCAATCTCGATACACAAGGCGTGCTGGATAGAGAGTGATAACACGGCACAGTTGGAGGACTTCAAGCGTCGCAAACACGCCAATATGGCGAAGGATAAGCACGGTCGCGATGTCTTCCTTGCCGATACGAGTTATGCGTTGGCACTCGCGCAGGAGAAGTTCCCCGAAATCCGCTTCCACTTCACCTCGGAATGGTAGATAAAAACGGAGAACGGAAAACGGAGAACGGAAAATTAAAAAAACTAATGGCCAATGGCTAACGGCTAAAAGCCAAAAAAGAAGAAAGCCCTTGAACTAATCAAGGGCTTTCTTAATCGCTTCTGCATCTATGCCGCACTCGGCACGCTGTTCGGCTACGGTACCCTGCTCAATAAAGGTGTCCCCGATGCCGAGCGTTACGACAAGCGTGGTGATGTGGTTGTCGTTGAGGAGTTTTATAACCGCCTCGCCTACGCCTCCACGTATCACGCCATCTTCAAGTGTGATGATGCGCTGAACGCGCTGTGCAACCTCCCTAATCAACTCCGTATCAAGAGGTTTGGCGTAGCGCATATCGTAGATGGCAACGCTCTTCGATTGCTCCTTCTCGAATTGAGCCACTGCCCTCTCCGCTTCAACAAGCAGCGGACCAAAGGCGAAGATGGCGATATCCTCTCCCGCCTTAATCTCCCTTGCGCGACCTATGGCGACCTCCTCAAAGGCTGTGTCGCGCCACTCCGCACCGCGTCCCTCACCGCGAGGGTAGCGAATAGCGAATGGGCGATTGCTATTTAGGGCGGTAAACATCATATTGCGTAACTCTCGCTCGTCGGACGGCGTCGCCACAACCATATTTGGCACACAACAGAGATATGCCAAGTCAAATACGCCGTGGTGTGTTGCGCCATCTTCGCCGACCAAGCCACCTCTATCCAAGCAGAGCGTTACGGGTAGGTTTTGCAGGGCAACATCGTGTATAACATTGTCGTATGCTCGCTGCATAAATGTTGAGTAGATGTTGCAGAAGGGCTTTGCTCCACCCGCTGCCAAGCCGGCAGAGAAGGTTACGGCGTGTCCCTCGGCGATGCCCACGTCGAAGCATCGTTCAGGCATCTCCTTCATCATTATCGTCATTGAGCAGCCCGACGGCATAGCAGGTGTGATACCCACAATGCGCTCATCGGTGCGAGCCAAGTCAAGTAGTGTCTGCCCGAAGACATCTTGGAACTTCGCCGCTTGCGACTTGCTCTTGATGCGCTCACCCGTGTCGGGGTTGAAGCGTCCCGGAGCGTGCCATACCGGCAGGTTGCACTCGGCAGGGGCGTAGCCGTGTCCCTTATGGGTTATCACGTGCAGCAACTTTGGCGACTTGATATCTTTGAGTGCGAGCAACGTGCGCACCAACAACTTCACATCATTTCCATCAACACGTCCGAAGTAGCGGAAGCCAAGACTCTCGAAGAGGTTGCTATTTTGGAGCAGACCGTGCTTTATGGCATTGCCCGCCTTACGACAGATGTTGAGTAGGCGTGGCGTGTGCGAGAGCAGTGTCCAGAGTCGCTGCTTGAAGCGGTTGTAGCGGTGCGAGGTCGATAGTCGCAGCAGGTAGCCATTCAATGCACCTTGCGAGCGATCTATTGACATATTGTTGTCGTTGAGAATCACGAGGATATCGTTCAACTTATCCGAGCCTGCATTGTTCAGCCCCTCAAATGCCAAGCCACCTGCAATAGAGCCATCGCCAATCACGGCAATAACCTTGCGATGCCTCTCTTGCAGTTGTGCCGCCTTCGCAATGCCGAGAGCCGCCGAGATAGATACGGAGGCGTGTCCTGCACCGAAAGCGTCGTACTCGCTCTCTGCCATACGCGGAAAGCCACTGATGCCATCTTTGCAACGGTTGCGCTGGAAGGCTTCACGGCGTGAGGTGATAATCTTGTGGGCGTATGCTTGGTGTCCGACGTCCCAGATAAGGGCGTCATTCGGAGTGTCATAGACGTAGTGTGTCGCCACGGCAATCTCAACGGCACCGAGCGAGGAGGCGAGGTGTCCCGGATTTATGGCGCACTGCTCAATGATATACTGTCGCAACTCCTCACAGTAGCGAGGTAGTTCGTTGATAGACAACTTGCGTAACTCCTCCGGAGAGGATACTGCATACAGATATTTGTACTCTATGTGTGTCATCATTAACTGCTAAACCGCCAAACTCGGTTAGAATGGGTATCCTACACCGAAGTTGAGCGAAGTGTTTTTCCATTTGAAGTTATGAATCCATCTCTGCCCGGCAGGTTGATTCGGGTCGTATAGCCTGATACCCCAGTCGAGTCGCAGAATGGCAAATTGAATATCCAATCGCAGACCTATACCGGTGTTGAAGGCGAGTTGCTTGTAGAAGTTATTGAAGGAGAAGACCGAGCCGGCAGGGTACTCCACGCCATTGCGCTTGATGTACCAGATGTTACCGACATCGAAGAATGCCGCACCTTGGAACATATCCCAAATTGGGAAGCGGAATTCAAGGTTGGCTTCGAGTTTCATATCTCCCATCTGGGTAGGATATACGACATTTGTTGGTGCTGCCGACGAGCCCGGTCCGAGCGTACGCGGAGCCCAACCTCGCATACTATTGCTACCTCCCGCATAGAATAACCTATCAAAAGGCATCGCGTCGGAGTTGCCGTAGGCGTAGCCCACACCGGCATATAGACGTGCCGCGAGAGCCGAGACCTTGCCGAACATCACCTTGTGGCTCGCGCTGATGTCGGCACGCACATACTGTGAGTATCTGATACCGAGAATCTCGTAGTAGTCCTTACCTGCGGCAGGCTGCGAGAAGAGATGCTCCAAGCCGTTGATTAGGTTACCCGAAATCTCCGTATTGACGCGTACTGTCGTGTGGTTGTTTGGCGACAACTTGTGTTTGTTGTCGTAGATGTACGAGCCGGATATCGCCACGATAAGTTGCGACTCAAAACTGTGTTTGAGGTATTCGTTCTGCAACGAGTTGAAGTAGTCTTGGTCTATGTAACTTACATTCACCCAGTTGATACCTATCGGGCGAATCACAAATGATGAGGACTTCTGGTTGTGCCACGAGTAGGTCCATACCGCCGACGAGAGGTCGCGACGATAGTATGGACGGTTTTGGTGGTTGTACGACAACTCAAACTTCGTGCGAGGTGCTACGATATTATTCTTGGCGGAGTATCGTATCGCGAGGAAGCGCGGGAACGAGAGGCTCGCCGATAGACCGAACTCCATCGCGTGTCGTTTATCGGACTTCGGAGCCTTCATATACTCATATCCGGCAGTGCCCGTAAGTTCAAACATCTCGGCACCTCGGAAGATATTTCTATTCTGATAACCCAACACCGCCTTCACGCCGTAGAAACTTGACGTGGTCGATGCCTCCAACTCCGCCTTGATGCTCTGACGCAGTGCCGGTGTACACAGAATATCGCAATCGAGATACCCCTCGCGTGTGTAGTTCAGCGTATTGCTATTGGTCAGTTTATCTGCCGCGATAAGTGTCGTGTAGTTGTTTGGCGACAACGAGTCGGGCAACTCCTTAAAGACGATACGCGCACTCTTGAAGTAGCCCATCGCCATCAGGTTGGAGTAGGTGCGATTGACCTGCGAGGCGTTGTAGATGTAGTTCGGATAGAGAGGTATCGCTCCGCGCAACACCCTCTCTCGCACGTTTGGACGCTTGCCGTTAAACATAACGCTCAACCCGCGATACTGCAACGAGTCAAACGAGTCAAAGTAGTCGACTTGTGCCTTCGCACGCGCCGCGTAGTAGTTGGGAATGATGTTTATGTCGCGCAGACGATAGACGACATTGTTGTCGTACATCGCCCGTCCTCGTGCATTGTAGCCCACAAGGTTCTGCTTGACAATCATCTTGACCTTGACCTTGTGGTCGCCCTGCAACGTGTCGGCGATATACTCAATGTTATTCACCGAGAAGTTGTAGTAGCCTCTATCTTTCAGATACTTGGTGATGCGCTCACGCTCGGCATCAAGTACCCAGATATTGAATATCTCGCCACGATGAATCAACGTATTTACCGTATCGGGCAGGAGTATCGGTTCAAGGAAGCGGTCGCGGAACTCGTACGACACGGAGTCTATGTGGTAGGGTTTATTCTGCGTCAGCGAATAGGTAACCTTCGCCCTCCTTTGACGGCTGTAAGTGGTATCCACCTTGTAACCCACCTTTGAGGAGTAGTAGCCGCACGATTGGAGATAGATGCGCAGGTTCTCTGCCGAACGCTCCGTATCCTCCATATTGAGCAGTACGGGCTCTTCGCCGATTTTACGTTTGAGGTTGTTCCACCAATCCTCCTTCTCAGGCTTTGCCATCGAGTATATCCAGACGTAGAAGTCCGTGCCGAGGAAGTGCTTGTTAGGCGTTTGGCGAATGTAACGCAGCACATCATCCGTGCGTATGCGTTCATCGCGAGGAGCCTCCTTGTCCTCCTCAATCTTCACGCGTTGAAGCAGATACTTGTCCGACGGCAGAAGGCGCGTAACATTGCACGCCGAGAGTAGAACTCCCAACGCGATGCATAGTGCGCAGTATGTTATCCGCCTCATCATAAAACCTCTATCTCCTTCAAAAAGTTGCTGTATTGTGTAGCCTCCTCGTCAAATTCACGCTTTGTGGTGAACGAGAAGCCCTCTTCGGAGATGGTTATCTCCCCCTCCGACATATAGGTCGCATTTCCTATAAGTTGCGTTGTAAGCCCCTCTCCGTTGTGGCAGATGCAACGCACCATACCGCCTCGGTTGCAGACCTTGATAGGCTCCTCAAAGTCGCAGTCGCCATTGAGCGACATCGCCGTAGAAGATGCCGTCATCGCCGTTCCGCACGAAGGGGTTATCCCCGCCCCACGCTCGTAGGTTGCAACAAATATGCAGTTCTTGCCGACCACCTTCACAAGCGAGATATTTACCCCCTGCGGGAAGAGCTCTTTGAGCGACACGACGCGCTCTCCCAACGACTGCAAGTGGTCGTAGTCTATCTCCTCGACACGTGCGACGATGTGCGGGTTGCCCACATCTATACCGCGCCACTGCAACTGCGGGTCGAGTTGCGGAATTACGCGGTTTGGCTCGCCCACCTCCCTAACCGCAAGGGTTACGCCAAAGGTCGGAATATCCGCGTGCAGGATCTCCCTACGCGATATATGGTAGATACTCTTGCCCGACCACATATCAAACTCGTCGGCAAGTGTGCCGTCTATCTCGGTTGCAAGGCGTGCCACGCAGCGAATGCCGTTGCCACACATCTCCGCCTCGGAGCCGTCGGGGTTGAACATACGCATACCATACACACCCTCTTTCAGGCATAGGACGAGAACTCCGTCAGCACCGATAGCCTCGGCACGATTACACGCAAAGCGCGACAACTCTGCAAGGTCTATACCCTGCAAATCAACCCTTGTGGAGTCAATCATAACAAACTCGTTACCCGAGCCGTGGCACTTTATGTAGTCTAATTTCACCTGAAAATTTGCGTATTATCCCTCAAAAATACGAATAATTAGATAATTTTCCATACTTTTACGCATTAAAATTGCTAAAAAGAGAAAAAATGGTTGAAAAATTCATTATGGCGGGTGATACTGCCCTCCATATCTGCGACTCGGAGCAGGGCGAAAAGTGCGTTGTGCTGCTGCACGGATACCTTGAAAATATGCTTGTCTGGGAGGAGTTTATACCACTCCTGTACAAGAGCGTGAGGGTTGTAACGCTTGATGTTCCGGGGCACGGCATTTCGCAGGTAAAGGGCGAAATTCACTCTATGGAGTGGCTTGCCGACACGCTTGCAGCGGCTCTTGATGTGCTTGGCATAACAAGTGCTACGATAGTGGGACACTCGATGGGCGGTTACATCGCGTTGGCGTTTGCCGAGCGACATATGGAGCGTACCGACGGGGTGGTGCTACTACACTCAACACCATACGCCGATAGCGAGGAGAAGCGTCGCAACCGTGAGCGCGAAATCGCACTCGTCAAGAGTGGAAAGAAGGAGATGCTGGCGCACGTAGCACCGGAGGCGG
>JAFXHB010000010.1 GCA_017536605.1 Alistipes sp. | reverse complement strand
TATTAGCTTTTAGCCATTGGCCATTGGCTTTTTTTTACAAAATAGAGCCTGTCTAACAAGTTGTATAGACGGGCTCCTTTTGTATTTAGATTAGTGTTTCTTCGGAAGAATCTCAATCCAATAGTCGTCGGGGTCGTTGATAAAGTATAAACCCATATCAAAGTTCTCGTAGCAGATGCACCCCATCTCGCGGTGATACTCGCGAACGGCATCGTAGTCGCCCTCCACACGCAGGCAGAGATGTGTCTCGTTGTCGCCCAACTCGTATGCACCCTCCTGATCGCGTAGCCACGTCAATTCCAATAGAAAATGACCGCTATCGTCGCCTAAATAGACGAGGATAAACGAGCCGTCGGCTGCCTCCTTGCGCTTCACCTCCTTCAAGCCAAGTGCCTTATCGTAGAAAGCAATGCTACGAGCCAAGTCGGTAACATTTATATTTAGATGGTCAAATGTACTCTTAATCTCCATAATGCCTATTTATTTTGAACTACTGTAATATCTAAAACTCTATTACCAACCATACCAAACACAATAAGTTTGCGTTTCTTGCCTGTCGTGTTGCGTTGTGCAACAAGGTGTATCTCGTCGTCAGCCTCCTTCACCGAGGCGGTAAGCCAATCATAGGTTACGGTCAGAACTCTCGCAACCTCGGTAGCAGCCTTCTCATCGCCCTGACCATCTCCAATTGAGAGGGAGTGTAGCGGAGCGTCAATGTCGCCATCAACATCCTCCTCGCCACCTGCTGCCGAGAAGACTACACGGTTGTCGTAGCCCCAGCGATCCTCCTCGCAGGAGCTGAACAAGAACGCCATAAGCATCAGTGCAATAATCAAAATAGAGCGTTTCATTACATCTTAAATTATAACGTTGAACAAGGTTGCAAATTTTTCGTTAGTGCAAATATAGCAATTTCTCCCACAAATAGCAAGCGGAAAGTATTACTACGCCTCTACTCTGCCCGTTGCATCATTGTACCGAACTCCGACCAATACTCCGCCGTGAGGTATGATTCATACGAGCCATTCGGTACGTGTATGACGGCATTTGGCGCGATATTGTAGAATGCTGCATACCCGCCCGCCGGTGGTGTTGACGGCAAGCAATAGACCTCTTTGAGCAGACTGCAACCCATAAAGGCATATCACCCAAGTTCGGTTACACCCGTACCTATGGTTGCAGTGGTTATGCCCGTGCAATTCTGGAATGCCCCTTTGCCGATTGTGGTAACGCTACCCGGTATCTTCACGCTCCCCAATGAATAACAAAACGAAAATGCACCCTCTCCAATTGTGGTTAGGCTCTCGCCCCAGACTATGTTGGACAACTTTTTAGAGCCACTAAATGCGGTCATTCCAACAGACTCTACACTCTTGCCGATAGCCACCTCGGTCAGTTCGGCGCACTCGCGAAATGCAGACTCTTCAATCGTTGTTACGCCATCGGGTATCGCAACCTTTGTCAGCGCATTACATCCATAGAATGACCACGGACCAATAGTTTCAACGCTTTTAGGCAGGGCTACGCTTGTCAAGTTGCAAAATCGGAAGGCGTTGTGTCCTACCATCGTTATATCTCGGTCGAAGGTTATAATGCCTTGTCCATTTTCGTAGGTATTTGACACAATGTATGCTCCGAATGTCGCCGGTATATCCGATGCGTAAGGCCTAATAACCTGACCATCAGCCGAGGTGTAGAGAATTATGTTATTTGCCCCCTCTTGGTGTATGGTTATGCGAGCAAATTCCACCTCACCGCAGAGGAGCAACACTGTTCCCGTTCTGCTTGTTACGGTGTTGTTCTCGTCAACTTCAAGAACAATCTCCTCATCTCGTACCTCTGCGCGGCTCTGAATATATCCGTGTAATCTAAGCCAACCGTCCAAAGGTTTTACTGTATATGGCACATTTGTACGAATTTTAATCTTTGTGAGTTTTCGGAGCTTGTCCAGATAGATGGCATCTGTCTCCATCTCGGTAATACCACTCGTGAATGTTAGCGTGCGCATAATGGTTGTATTGGCATCACTGACAAGCACAATGATAGGCTCATCACTCCACGGGTCAGGTGCCGAAACGGTGATGTATCCCTCCTTCTCCGAGGTCTCGGTTATGGTCGCCTTCCAGCCATTTTGAGCAATGGTGGCGATGTACACCTCCGCCTCCGGACTTGTTATCGTATAGTTTACCTTGCAGGTACCTCCCTTTACGATTACGGCATCATTCTCCGCCTCAAAGGTTATTCCAAGTTTGCGATTGAGGAGTTCATCAACCTTTTCTTCAAGGTCGTCAAGTCTGCTTTCGATGTTTGCAATCTTGGTATTTATTGCCGATACTTCACTGTCTATGCGACTATTCACCTCGGCAATGGCAGTCGCGATCTTTGTATCCATTACGCCATTATTCTCGGTTATAGCCTCACTTATTGCCTTTTTGTAGGCTTCGGTCAGTTCCGTTCGCAGGCTCTCCAATCTGCTCTTTATCTCGTTCAGTTCGTTGATAAGTTCCTCATCGTTACCGCTATTCTCTATCTGCGACCTCAATTCGGCAATCTTTGTGTCTATCTGCGCTATGGTGTAGTAGTTAGCGAGTTGCTCATTTACCCACCCCTTCATTGAGGTTTCAAGTGCTGCGATAGCCGAGGAGAGTGCCGTTGCACTCTCGCCATTAATGTTGTTGAGTTGCTCCTGCAACGAGGCTAATGTGGAGGCAAGAGCGTTGAACTGTTCAAGCGTCGCGTAGGTCGCACTAACCCAATCTCTTGTCCCCTGATTAAGCGAATTGACATAGTCGCGTAGTGCCGAAATCGCCTGTTCCAACTCCGTATCCTTGGCTTTGAGTTTGGCTATTTCGTCGGCAGTCGCCTTGTCGCTCTTTTCGAGTGTGGCGATTTGCTCTTTTAGGTTATTGCTAATCTCCTCCAAGTCGCTAATTGAGATATTTATACGCTCAATTTGCTGCTCAATAGAGGCGATTTTTCCGCCTTCCAATTCGCTAACACGATTGTCAAGGTCGGTTAGAGCATCATTAAAATTTTGACAACCAAATAGTAACGCACAGGCTACTACCGTAAGTAAAAGTCTCTTCATAATTGTATATGTGTTACGTTATAATTATCTTCTTAATGCAAATATATAAATAAATATCCGATATTGCATATATGCGATAACTTTTTTAGCCACTTTTTCTACTCGCAATTCTATCTGCAATTTATACTCCTTGCTCACCTATCATAACCTTGGTTTTGTGGCTGTGCAGGCGACTATTGGTAATTTTTTGAGAAATTTTAAGAAAAAGTTTGCAGAATAAAATTTTTACACTACCTTTGCAGTCGCAAAACCCCACGAGGGTGGAGCAGATAGGAGGTGCCATAGCTCAGTTGGTAGAGCAAAGGACT
>JAFXHB010000132.1 GCA_017536605.1 Alistipes sp. | reverse complement strand
GAGATACCAAGAGAGGCTACCTGCTCGCACCATATTCCAATTCACAACAGCAGGTACGGCGAGAAGGTTGTAATCACTCATTCGCATATAGTTGAGTCCCGTCATCGCATTAAATAGCGTCTCGTGGCTCCACATACGGAAGAGAAGTCCGGCACTTATCTCATACGCACCATCTACAATCTCATATCCGGCACCCAAGGATAGACCCAAATTAAAACTGTTCCACCCACCAGACTTCTTGGTGTTGTTCTTATTGCTGTTGCTACTCTGTATCGGCTTTTTCGTGGTTGGTGCGCTTGTGGAGCGAACAATAGGGGCGTTGTACATATCAACCTCTTGGTTGGAGGAGTATGAACTTACCCATACGTGCTTTCCGCGCATTGTGCCACCATAATTAACCACGATGTAGTAATTGTTGCCCGGGTGTAGGTATATGGTCTGCCTTGTCAATCCGCGATATACGCCATCAACATATACCGAGGCTCCGCTGTAATACTTAACCGTAACAGCCTTGGCGGAGGTTGTAAGCGATGAGGTGTAGCCCGCATCGTCGTTCTCCGCCTGTGTTGCGGAAGCACTCTCGGTCAGGGTTGCAGTGATATTCTCGGTCTGCCCCTCCTTGATAGTAACCATCTGTTGCTTATCGGCGTATCCACTCTTGCGAATGAGTATATTGTGTCTGCCGATGAGGAGATCCAGCAAAAGTGGAGTTTGTCCCACAACCTTGCCGTCGATATATACCGAAGCCTTCGTAGGGGTACTTGTGATATTGAGCGTACCGCGTATAGGCGTAGGCTCCGGAATGGTGTACTTCTGCTGCTTTTGTGGTTCGGCAGAGATGGTCTTGGATATAGAGGTTGTGCGGTGTCCCTCCTTTCGTGCCTCAAAGATGTAGGTGCCTGTTGCGAGGCTGCCACTCCAAGAGGTTGTGCCCTTCTGCTCTCCATTTACATATATGGCACTTCCGCTACCACTCGTAATGGTTACATTGGCAAAGTCGGCAACAAGTTTCGGCGCATAGGTCAAGACCTCATTATCTTTTATCTCCACCTCGCCGAGGTGTATCTTGTAGAGGCTCTTGGTAATCTTTATCTTGTGCTTTCCGCTTGCGAGCCTATCGCTCTTTATTGGTGCCGTGCCGATAAAGTCGCCGTCAATATAGACTCTCGCCCCATTGAGCGCACCCGTATTCGGAATATCTACCCAGCCATACTTCGGCTTTAACTTGACACTCTTCTCAAACTTCCGACCATTGACGATAAATTCGCCCTTTTCGGCGTAGTGGTCCTTGGCGGAGATGGAGTATTTGTGGTTGCCGTTGCTTATTAGACCGCAATCAACAACGCCATCGTTATCGGGAATGTATGCCTTGCCATCTATTACCACAGTTGCGTCGCGTGGTACCACCTCAAAGACAACATATTGACTGCGCAGGAGAGGGTTGTTCACCTCAATCTTGAAGTAAACGTTGGTGGTGCTGACCTCAATCTGCATCTCACTCTTCTCTACGCCATACTCTGCGCGTAACTTGTGGATACCGAACATCACCTCGCTGACAGTCAAGGTAAAACTCTCGTTGGTCTTGCCCTTGTACTCGTTGTCAATGTAGATATCTGCGCCGATAACGTTACTGCTCACCACGATAGACTGCGTCTGGCAGAGTTGCGCTTCAAGTTTATACTCCTTGTCGCCCTCCAAGTTGAGCGACACCTCGTTAGAGTCGCCATACTTGTGGTGGTGCAGGTAGAAGCGGGTGTTCTCCTTGGCGGTAAGTTCAATGATAAGACCTGTTCCCTCGTCGGCAACCGCCTTCTTCATAATCACCACGTTACCACCGATAGTTCTCACTTCAAGTTCGGCGATATCCTCGCGCGACATTCTGTTTACGTGCAACTTGATACGCGCACACGGACGCTTGGAGTGGTCGGGCTGAATCTTGTCAATCGCTACACCCTCCAACACCCCCGACTGAACGGGCGCAAAACTCGCTGCATCTATCTCCAAACTCTTGTGAGACTGCGCCACCGAGAGGTGTGTGCCGACAATACAGAGGAGAAGAACGACTATATACTTTATATCACGCATTAGTTTAGACTGTTATTTACTGAAACGGTACTTTCAATCATCTGCTCGGAGTTGTACTTGACATCACGAGCCTGTTGCCAAACGCGAACTCTCACTAACGGGTTTGCCTCCTCGCGCATATCTATTGCGAGGGTTAAGATTCCGTCGTCGGCGTAGTTGTTCGAGAAGTAGAGTTGATGGAGTTGCACGGCATAGATACCCTCCTTGGCGTAGTATCCCTTGGCGGCGTTGCACTCCTCAAAACGTATATTTACGAACTCCTTGCTTGCGAAACTCTTGTAGAGGTCGTAGATATATTGTTGCTTGCTCTTTCTGACGTACTCGGTCTTGGTCGTATTTACGTTTATGGCGTACGGGTTATCCGCAAACTTCTTGTTACTCTGTTTGAGTACGCGACCAACGATGATATAGGCATCGTCGGCAAAGACCCGCTTGATGTAGTCAATATCTTTCAAGCAGTAAGCCGTACGGTAGTCCTCCAAGAAGGCGATAAGGGTGAGTCGCGCCTTGTCGTCCCAACTCATCGCCATAATTGTCGTTTCGGTCTCCAAGCCGAGTTTGTATGCCACCGACTCCACCTTCATTGTACGGTTATTTACGCGGAAGACGACATCTTCTACGAAGGAGCGATTGCCCGAAAAACGCAACTTCAACGGGATAGATTGGCATATTGTCAGGGTGTCGTGCTTGATGTAGTTATAGACCGGTGTGCGGGCAATTACGGGGTTGCCACTCGCCACGATACGCTGATAATGCTCCCACGCCTCGTCGGTAAAGTGGTGGCGGATACTCTGCGGAGTCAGACGCTGAATTGAGCCTGCAATATCCGTCATAATCTTCTCGAAAGGCTTGGTCTTGCTTACCTCCTCCTTAATCTCCACGTAGGAGTCGTTAATCTCCTCCGACCTCTCCTTCACCACCGAGTTTGTCTTTGGCGACGAGGTATCAACCCTCTTTTGGGCCTTGGTGCCTTGTGGCTTTGTCGTGATGCGCTTCTGCGCCTCGCTGAACGAAGGGGCGCAATATGGGTTCTGCAACAGAATATATACAGAGGGGTCTAACTGTCGTGCCAACTCCGTGTATAGAGACTCTATGTTGATGGAGAGTTGGTCGGGTAACTGCTTCATTAAAACGATACCGCGACCATCTTTTATACTCTCGTTTCGCACCCATTCGCTACCGTCAAAGTAGTCAAACTGCAAGAAGCCGATAGGCTCCTCGTTGTAGGTAAAGTCAAGGAAGACCTTGTAGGGATAGTTACGACTCTTCTTATCCTGCTCTATTGCGATAACGCTAATCGTAATATCATTCAAAGCCTCTCGTATGCTCTCGTAGAGGTATGCTTTTGCAGGTCTTCCCTCAACGGTTATGGGGCTTTGCTCGTTGTTGTAGGTGTTGAGAAGAACATACGCCCAAACGTAGTAGCGCATCTTATCCTCAATCATTGGGGTATATGTGCCGGAGTCGATGTACTCCTGTATCTTCCCCTTCAACCCGTTGTCGCGAGCCTCCCAATCGCTCTTCGAGAGGTAGCGCAGCACCCTCTTCTGCCCGTTGCTATCGGGTAGCACCTCTCGGCGCACATTCTCCAAATAGACGTTGGACATCGAGAGTAACTCCTGCTTGTAACGCTCCTCACTTTCGGTCAGAGTACCCTTGTCCACCTTTACAATCTTGGAGGTGTAACTGACAAGCGTTCCCATAGCATCTTTGTCCGCCTCCTCCAACGTTGTGCCATAGCCAATCGCCCATACATAATCCCTCATCTTCTCATCACCCATAATGCGGGCGACAGAGGCAGATTGAGCGAATAGGCAGGTACTCGCCAAAAGCATACTTAACAGACAAAGGGCTCTCTTCATAACGAAAGGGTATAATAAAAAGATTAGGCGGTAGGAAACCACCGCCTAATTATAGCGAAGTCAGAACTATTGGTTTACAACGCTCTTCACGAAACCCTCGTTGATCCACTCGGAGATCTTGGTTCCGTACTTTTGAGCAACCTCTTGCTGCTCGGCAGCACGCTTGATAGCGTTGAGGTGAGCCTTGTGTGCGGAGTCGTAATCAACAAGGCATACCAACTTTACATCGTAGGTATTCTTCTTCTTGTTGTAGCGATAGAGGGTGTATGAAACACGAACCTCGCCGTTCAACTCTGCACAAACCAAACGCTCGTAAGCGGCAACGAAGTTCTCGGCCTGAACGTCGGTGATATCGTGCATATCCGAAGTTACACGTCCCTTTACGAGTGAGCGAGCAGCCTCTGCGTGCTCATTGAGAACGTTGTTGCGAGCGATGGTCTTCGCCATATTTACGCTACGCTTACCCTCGGCAGTGTTTACGATTTGGAAAGCAGTACCTGCATTAACCTTTGCGATGTGCTTTGCGATGGTAGTCTCCAAGTCGCCAACTTCAAGCATCTTGTATCCATCTTTCTTTGCCTCCTTTACGGCCTTCTTTGCCTCCTTCTTTGCTTGACGGATCTGCTTGTTTGTCTGTGCGCTTACTGGCGCGACAGCGATGAGTACGATACTCAACAATAATAATAGCTTTTTCATAGTAATAAGTTTTTATTAGTTAATACTAATGGTACGTGTTACAAATGTATAAAAAATTTTTGTAAAATGTTCATCTTTACGTAGTCTTTTATGGTCAATCGCCTAAAACAAGGGGTGAAACGCCCTTATAATGAGATATTTAACCAATTTTAGTGGACATCTATGCCGTCAAAGTAGAGTTCGGATATAGCAACTTCCTCGTATTTTTTGCCCGGATAGACCTCCAAAATCTCAAACTTTAAGGTCCAATCGGGGCGCACCTTCG
This sequence comes from Alistipes sp., assembly GCA_017536605.1. Taxonomy (GTDB): domain Bacteria; phylum Bacteroidota; class Bacteroidia; order Bacteroidales; family Rikenellaceae; genus Alistipes. Next base: position 3,347 of record JAFXHB010000132.1, on the reverse strand, counting down.
CTTGCGGCTCGTTGCCCAAGAGTCCGATATCAAACCACTGCAACGAGCGACTATCCTCCAATTCGAGTGTGGCGAGAGGTTTGTTGTTGTGGTAGAGTTTCAGTTGCTTGATGCGGGCGTACTCCTGCCACTCCTGCGCAGATTTGACATATCCGTTCAGAATCTTGACGGTGGTGATGCGTGGCGCACCTCCCGGAATTGTGTAGGTTATGGTTGTGCCAATGCCGCTGCCACCCTCGCCCACAACCCAAGCCGTTTCGTGGTCAAAGTCGTGAATCTTATCTACCTCGAAGCCCTTTTGCGAACTTGAAGCCACGATAGAGTCTATAACGCCGCTGCAATACCAACTGCACGCATTGGAGTAGAAGTGCAGGAAGATTGGCGAGGCGTAGTAACTCTTTGCCTCCTCCTCGCCGACAAGCCCCTTGTCCATCTTTTCAAGCAGGGCGTTGTATTCGCTCTTGCTGATGTTGGGTACGGGGAAGATGCCTGCGGGCTGCAACTCTGCTACCGGTGCTTGGAAGAGTCCGGCAAAGAGTAGTGCGATATAGGTGAAAAACTCCTTCATAGTAGGGTCTATTTTTCGTAAATAATACCACCTCCGAGTACAACATCACCACGATAGAGGGCGGCGGCTTGACCGGGCGCAATGGCGGTGAGAGGCTCGTGCAGATGAATGTGCAGGGTGTTGTCGGGCAGTAGGGTAACCGTGCAGCGATTCTCCTGCTTGCGATAGCGAATCTTGACAACTACATCATCTCTGCCTAAAAGTAGAGTAGGGTTGATGATGTTACAATCTTTCAAATAGATCTCCGTGCGCTCCAACGACTTCAAATCTCCAAGCACCACTCTGTTCTCCTTCGGTACAATCTCCTTCACAAAGATCGCTTGGTTGAGGTCAATGCCTAAACCTCGCCTTTGCCCAATAGTGTAGAACGGATAGCCCTCGTGCCAAGCGATGAAATTGCCCTCCACATCAACAAACTTACCCCTTTGAATCGCCTCTTTGGGGACTCTGTTACGAAGAAATAGGCGATAGTCCATCGGGCAGAAGCATACGCCGAGGCTATCTCTCTTTTGGGCAACCTTCATAAGCCCGCGCTCTTCGGCAATCTCGCGGACACGCTGTTTTGTCAGTCCGCCCATCGGCAAGAGCATTCGCTTCAAGATATCCTGTGGCAAGCCCCACAGGAAAAACGATTGGTCCTTATCTCCATCTATGCCATTGGTTATATGCCAAAAATCGTCAATTTTCCGCCTTTGTATATAGTGCCCGGTAGCCAAATGATAGATGCCCATTTCGTCGGCAATTTGACGAAGCAGAGGCCACTTTAAGCGGTTGTTGCATAGGGTGCAGGGTACGGGTGTATGACCTGCCATATACTCGCTAACGAAGTAGTCTATAATGGTGGCTTGGAAGCGTTCTCGTTGATCTGATACGATGTGCTGAATACCAAGATGGCGACATAAATCACGAGCGTCGTTGAGATATTCGGTCTCCCCCTCCTTTTCGTAGAAGCGGAAGGTTACTCCCACCACCTCGTATCCGGCGTCTTGCAGAAGGAGGGCCGCAACAGAACTATCTGTACCGCCACTCATTCCCAATAGGACTCTCGGCTTTGGCTCCATAGCGCAAAGGGTGGGTAAAAGAGACCACTGCCCCCAACAATCACCCTCCGATTAGAGGTTGCACAAGAAGGCAAGCGTCTGCTGATTGAAGAACTTTTTGTTGTCTATATTGCAAACGTGTCCGGCGTGAGGGACAACAACGAGCGAAGCATAATTGCCATAGTAGATAAACGACCTCTCCACCGAGCGTAAAAAGAGGAAGTCCTCTTCGCCCATAATATAGAGAGCAGGAATAGCGGCATATCTTCTAAATAGAGCTTTCGCTCGTGCATCAAGTCCATCTGCGAGTTTCAACCAGATAAGGAAACTTGCAAAGGAGAGATCTGCAACTGTTCTCAGGAAGACATTTTCCGCCTCGGTATATTTACCGCGAGGGTTGATAACCAATCCGATACAGCGTTTGATGAGGCTGTATGGGAGAATGTTCTTAACCATCTTGGTACATCGAAGTATCCATTTAGCCGAACCCGTAATCTCGGTTACTGCTCCTGCCAAAACCATACTCTTAACCCTTTCCGGGTTCTGCTCGGCAATAAGGCGCACGATGATTGTGCCCAAAGAGACGCCCATAAAGTGGCACTTGCGAATTTTGAGATAATCCACCACCTCCAAAACTTGTTCTGCGGCATTTATGAAGTCAAAATTCTCGCCGAAAGCCTCATCTTTTGAGCCTCCACAGCCGGCTAAATCTACCAAAAGGAGATTAAAGTGGCGTGCGAAGTCCGGTACTTGGCGATACCAAACCTCCATACTTGCTCCGGCACCGTGAATCATTACGACCCAATCGTTATGCTCGCTATTCTCAATGGTTTTGTAGTACAACATAGTATTCAGTAAGATAAATCATCGCAAAATTATAACACTTTGTCTATATTTACAAATTTTATAGCCCTATTTTTGCTTTGTAAAGCCCGCCGATGGTGTTATGCTATATGATGGATATCTCTCTCAATCTGTACTCCTCACTAAAAAGTAGAAGGTGCCGATAAGCACCCTCTACCGTAAGCCGTTGTGGGCAAAATTACAACGCGTTAGTCAATTTAGAGGTAATCTTTGCATAGCGAGCAACTTGTGTAGCAGACATATCGCCCTGCATCTTCTCGATCTTCTCTTGGAGTTTCTGTGCCTGCTCCAAAAGTTTAGCGTACTCTGCCATAGCCGACATATCACCGGCCTGCGCCTTCTTCATAGTAGCGATATATCTATCAACGTACTTCTCGTACTCGTTGAGCATATCGTCAACAGAATCGCTTGCAGGAGCGTAGGTGCTTGGAGCATCAGCAGTGATTGCCGGTGCGGCGATTGCATTTACACTACCCATTGTCAAAGCGGCAGCCAAAACAATAAATACCTTCTTCATAACTTTAATTTTTTTTGTAAAAATCGCCTACTCTTTACAGGATTTTCGGCATCGTCCTATTATCTAATTAGTAGAATCAACGTTGTTACGTCGCTGTTTTAATTACAAAATTAGATGTGATAGTTTATGCCACCAAGAAAAAATCGGACCTATTTAGGCTCTTTTTACCCCCCCCCTACGATTCCCTATAAAAACAAACCGCCCATATCTACACAATATATAAGACAATATATAAGGGGTCTTTGGTCACTGCGAGATATTGCCCCCGACCCGAATAATCTTTGAGTGGGTCGAAGGTTCGCAGCAGCCGAGAGCAGACCAAGCAAATAAAATGTGCAGAAAACCGAAGGTTTAGAAG
>JAFXHB010000131.1 GCA_017536605.1 Alistipes sp. | reverse complement strand
TGACTACATAGCCTATCACAAAATCAACAAGTTACATTGGCACCTGACCGATAATCAGGGTTGGCGCATAGAGATAAAGTCGCACCCCGAACTTGCGAAGGTTGGTGGCTTCCGCGGTGGCGACTCGCCTGTAACGGCTTCGCTCGGCAAGTGGGACGAAAAGTATGGCGGCTACTACACGCAGGAGGAGATACGCGAGGTCGTAGCCTATGCTGCGGTACGTAACATTGAGATTGTACCAGAGATTGACCTTCCGGGACATAGCCGCACACTTGCCATCATCTATCCGGAGGTACTCTGCAAGAATCGCAATGGCGAGCCACGACGCTCCGGCAATGTGGTGTGCGCCACAAAGGAGAGCAATTACCGACTCCTTGAAGAGATTCTCGCCGAGGTGTGCGCCCTCTTCCCGTCAAACCACTTCCACATCGGAGGCGACGAGGTCAATATGTCGCAGTGGAAGCACTGCCCCGACTGCTCGGCGTGGTTGAAGCAGAATGGCTACACCGACGGACACAAGATTGAGGATATGTTTATGGAGCGCATACAGGCTATTCTCGCCAAGTATGGCAAAAACCCCTCTGTATGGAATGAGGCGGCATTTGGTGGCGGTCTTTCAAAGGAGGCGTGGGTACACGGTTGGAAGAGTGCCAAAGTGTGCAAAGATGTGATGATGAAGGGCTACCGCACAATCTTTATGCCGCAGGAGTTCTTCTACTTTGATATGCGACAGAGCAAACACGAGGAGGGTGCCGTATGGGGCGGTTGCTTTGATGTGCGCAAGACCTACTCGTTTGACTTTGTAAAGCAGGGTTTCACACCAGAGGAGGTGGCTCTCGTAGAGGGCTTTGAGGGTGCATATTGGAGCGAAACATTCCTCTCTCACGGAGGCGACAAGTCGCTTGACTTTATCGAGTATCAGACATTCCCTCGCCTCTGCGCCCTCTCGGAGCAGGGCTGGGGTAAGAATGGTGGTGGCGAGTGGCAGGAGTTCCACAACCGCCTCTATATGCGCCACTACGACCGTATGGCCGATATGGGTATCAACTTCCGTATCACACCGTCAAATATCATCTACAAAGATGGCAAACTCTCGGTTGAGAAGATTGACAACAGCACCATATACTACCGCGAGGAGAGTTCATCAAAGGCTCGTCGCTATACTGAACCTATCGCGACCTCGTGTCCGGGTAAGTACCTATTTTGGAGCGAGTATCGTGGTGCAAAGTCGCCGGAGGTGGCTCACGCTTCGCACTACAAGACCTTAAAGCCAAAGGTTACGCTTACGTCGTCAATACCTGAAAACCCGCGCTATCCATTCTCGCGCATTGCCGACTACTCGGACAATATCCGCACAAAGCGCACCAACCGTAAGGGCGATTGGATACTCTTTGAGTTTGAGGAGGTTGTCAAGTGTCGCAAGGTGGAGTTCTGTGCAGGAACATACGCCGTACCTTCACGCCTCTTCACAAAGGGATACCTTGAATTGAGCGAAGATGGCAAGACCTTCAAACGTGTTGCCGACTTGGAGAATGGACACGTTACAATCATTAACCCACGCCCATTCAAGGCTGCGCGTCTTGTATCGGAGAGTACCGACGACAACGTAATCGCAATAGCCGCACCGCGCATCTATCCGAAGTGGAGATAGAGGCAAAGAAGAACGAATTGTTACATTAGATAGACGATAAAAGAGAAGGTCGCCTTCCCAGAACGGAAAGGCGACCTTCTCTATATCTTATTTGCTGACCGCTACTTCACAACAAACGATGCTGTGAGCAGATCCTCATCTTTGGACGATGGTCCAACCATAACCTTGAACTCGCCCGCCTCAACTACGCGGTTCATATCAAGGTCATAGTAGCGCAGATGCTCCGGTGTGAGCGTAAACTCTATACGCTTGCTCTCACCCGCCTTCAATGCTACACGCTCAAAGCCCTTCAACTCCTTAACAGGACGTGTAACGTAGGAGATGCAGTCGCGGATATAGAGTTGCACAATCTCCTCGCCATCACGCTCGCCAACATTCTTCACAGTTACCGAAGCCTTGATGCTATCCTCCTTACCAATCTCCGATGCCGACAATGTAAGGTCGGAGTACTCATACTTTGTGTATGAAAGTCCATAACCAAACGGATAGAGTGGAGTATGATTGTCGTTAATACCTCCACGCGCCTTTACGAAGAAGTGCGATGGCTTATAGTTGTAGTAAAGACCTATCTGACCAACCTCACGTGGAATTGTGATTGCCAACTTGCCCGTAGGGTTTACCTTGCCGTAGAGGATATTTGCCACAGCCTCACCGCCACGCATACCCGGCTCCCAAGCACATACAATTGCAGGGAGGTTCTCATTCTCCCAAACAACAGCCTGCGGACGACCTGCCACTATAACGAGGATCGTAGGTTTGCCACTTGCAGCAACTCTCTTAACCAACTCCTTCTGTAAGCCCAAGAGGTCAATGGTTGTGCGGTCTTGGCTCTCGCCACAAGTACGATAGCGACTGCGATAGCGCATACTCATCTCGCCAGCCACAACGATATTCAAGTCAGTAGTACGTGCAATGCGGGCAGCCTTCTCAACATTAGCCATCTCCATCACCTTTGGCGAGAAGCCCTGATCTACATAGACAAAGTCGGTAGAAGGGGCTACCATACGCAAGCCTTCAAGTATTGTGGTGAGATTCTCCGGCTTTTGCGGAGCAGACCAATCGCCCATAATACCGTCGCCATCGGCGTTGATACCTGTAACCAATACGCGCTTATACTTCTTAACATCAAGAGGTAAGATACCGTCGTTCTTCAACAAGACGATAGACTTCTCGGCAGCCTCCAATGCAGTAGCGCGGTGCTCCTCACACATTCTGATCTGGTAAGACTTCTCCTCATCAACATACGGATTCTCAAAGAGTCCCAAGCGGAACTTCATCGTGAGGATACGGCGTACCGACTCGTCAATGCGGCTCATCGGGATACGTCCCTCGCGCACCAACTCAACAACCTCCTCGTTCCAATGCAAGCCGTGCATATGCATATCCATACCCGCCATAATTGACTGGTAGAAAGCCTCTTTACGATTCTCGGCAGTGAGGTGATTTGACCAGATACGCTCAATATCTACCCAGTCGCTCACCACGAAGCCCGTGAAGCCGTACTCCTTACGCATCTTCTCCTCCATCAACCACGCGCTCTTGTGGCAAGGCACGCCGTTAATCTCGTTGTGCGCCATCATCACCGTAGCGGCATTACCCTCGCGTACGGCTGTTTCGTATGGTGGGAGGAACACTTCGTGTAGCGTACGCTCCGACACGTCGGTTGGGGCGTGATTTACACCATTTACCGACTGTGAACCCGCTACAAGGTGCTTGATACAAGCGAGAACGCTCTCCTCGCCATATCGTCCCTCGTCGTCCTGCTTGCCCTGCAAGCCCTGTGTCAATGCCAAGCCCATCTTGCTTACGAGGTAGGTGTCCTCGCCAAAGGTCTCGCCACAACGTCCCCAACGAGCATCGCGGGCAACATCAACATTCGGATTGAAAGCCCAGTGCATATTCATCGCACGCATCTCCTTTGCGGTTTGGCGAGCAGTCTCACGTACCAACTCCGGATCAAACGAGCAGGCGAGCGTAAGGGAGGTAGGGTAGCAGGTGTTATCCGGTGCGTAGCAGTTACCGTGTATCGCGTCAATGCCGTACAACAACGGAATACCCAAGCGTGAGTTCATAGCCAAGCGTTGCAACTCGTTAGCCTCCTCAACGTCAAGAACGTGAAGGAACGAGCCAATCAAGCCCTTCTCAACCCACAGTTTGATTGTGTCGCCATTTATGCCGGGATAGTAACCCTGTGCATCGTCATTCGCGGCAACTCCTCTCGCCTTTGCTTTCGCCTTTTGGCGGGCAGTGTGCTTCTCAACGTGCTTTACGCCACAAAATTGGTTCATCTGTCCCACCTTCTCTTCAAGCGTCATCTGCGAGAGCAGGCTCTCAACACGTCGCTCAATAGGTGCATTCGGGTCTTTGTAATCAACCTTGCTACACGAAGCAACAAAGGCTGCTACTGCGACCAAGAAAAGAATCTTTTTCATCTCTATTATTGTTTTAGGTTTTATGTGTTATCGTATCTGCGCTCCGTGCTTATGCTCAAATGCCGACTGCAACGCCGACATCGTACGCTCGATAGTCTTGTCGTTCAAGGTTTGATTCTTGTCCTCCAAGATGAACGACAAGGCGTAAGACTTCTTGCCCTCCGGCAACTTGTCGCCCTCATAGACATCAAACAGAGCAACACTCTTCAACAACTTCTTCTCTGTTGCGAATGCCGTAGCACGTAACTGCGAGAATGAAACGCTCTTATCCACGAGAAGTGCCAAGTCGCGCTTAACCTCCGGATACTTCGCAAGTTCGGTTACCGAAACCTTGTGCTTGCGGGTAGCCTTCAAGAGCATATCAAAGTCTATCTCGGCAAAGAAGACCTCCTGCTTCAAGTCAAACGCCTTGCATATCTTGGCATTGACCTGTCCCATCTGCACGAAAGGCTTATTATTGACGTACAACTCCACTGCGTCGCCAAACAAATCGCTTGTGAGCGACTCGGTACGCAGAGCGTAGATATCCAAACCAAAGCGGCGCAACAGCAACTCAACCGCTGCACGCAGGGTGTAGAATGATGCCTGCTCTGCCTTCTCGTTCCAAGACTGTGGTGTCGCCAAGCCCGTTACAGCAATAGCCAAGCGGTAGTTCTCCGAGTATGATGCAAGCGGCGCAACCTCCTCGCCCTCCTTCGCCTCTGCCTTGCGGTAGAAGTAGCAGTTGCCAAATTCGTAAATCTTCAAGTCGCCGTTGCGGTGGTTGGCGTTCAACTGTACAGCCTCCATCGTGTTGAAGAGGAGTGTCTGTCGCATCACGCCCAAGTCTGCCGAGAGTGGGTTCATAATCTTCACACACTGCTCCACAGGGTAAGACTCCAAGCCCTCGTAGTAGGCGGTCTTCGTAAGTGAGTTGGACATTATCTCGGTGTAACCACGTGCGGTAAGCATATCTGCCACGAGGTTTGTCAAGCGAGTCTTGTCAGGCTTCTGCACATACGAAAGGGTAGAGCGCACCGCCTGCGGTATCTCAACGTTGTTATAGCCATAGATACGCAAGATATCCTCCACGAGGTCAGCCTCACGCTGAACATCAACGCGATATGGTGGTACAGCCACGCTCCATACGTCGCCCTCCTCCTTCTCAATCTTCACCTCCAACGCCTCAACGATGGTACGGAATGTTTCGGTCGGTATCTCCTTGCCAATAAGCGACTTGGCACGAGCCACCGAGAACTCAAAGCGGAATGGCTCAACCTCCGCAGGGTTTGAGTCGTATATCTCGCTTGCGATAGTTCCGCCCGCCAACTCCTTGAAGAGGAGTGCAGCACGCTTCAAGGCATAAATCTGAATGTTAGGGTCTATGCCTCGCTCAAAGCGGAACGAAGAGTCGGTATTCAAGCCGAAACGCTTTGCGGTCTTACGCACCGATACAGGGTTGAAGTAGGCACTCTCAATAAAGATGTCGGTTGTCGTGTCGCTTACGCCAGAGTCCAAACCGCCATATACACCCGCGATACACATCGGACGCTCTGCCGAGCAAATCATCAAGTCGTCGGCCGTGAGTTTGCGCTCTACGCCGTCAAGCGTTACGAAAGGAGTACCCTCGGCGCAGTTCTTAACTACAATCTTGCCACCCTCAATCTTCTCGGCATCAAAGGCGTGAAGCGGTTGTCCGAGTTCAAAGAGTATATAGTTGGTGATATCCACCAAGTTATTCTTCGGGTTGATGCCCGCAGCACGGAGCGAGTTCTGCATCCACTCCGGCGAAGGTCCAATCTTGCAACCCTTAACCGTTACGCCCGTATAGTGAGGGCAAGCGGTGGTATTCTCCACCTCAACCTCAATCTTCAAGTCGTGATTATCCACAGCGAAAGCCTCTACGCTCGGCAACTTCAACTCCGCCTGCTCGCCATGAGCGCGAAGATATGCCACCAAGTCGCGTGCTACGCCTATGTGTGAGGCAGCGTCAATACGATTTGGTGTCAAGCCAATCTCGATAAGGTAGTCGTCCGTGATGTTGTAATACTCCTTCGCCGAAGTACCGACAACAGCGTCGGCAGGCAACTCAATAATACCCGCGTGCGATGAGCCTATGCCCAACTCGTCCTCGGCACACAACATTCCGAGCGACTCCACGCCACGAATCTTCGAGCGTTTAATCTTAAACTCCTCCTCGCCACCATCGGGGTAGAGTACTGCACCTACGGTAGCGCACATAACCTTCAAGCCCTTGCGACAGTTCGCAGCACCGCAGACAATCTGCAATGGAGCCTCCGCACCAACATCAACCGTTGTGATGTGAAGGTGGTCCGAGTCGGGGTGGTCTTCGCAGGTCAAAACCTCGCCTACAACCACGCCGGCCTAGCCTCCGCGTATGGTTTCAATCTTCGCGTAGCCCTCAACCTCCTAGCCAATGTCAGTCAAAACTGTTGCTACCTCCTCGGCGGTG
>JAFXHB010000130.1 GCA_017536605.1 Alistipes sp. | reverse complement strand
CTTTGCCACCGCTTACGAGCAACGGATTGAGCTGTGGTGTAATGGTAACACAGCAGATTTTGGTTCTGTCGTTCTGGGTTCGAGTCCCGGCAGCTCAACTCACTTGGAGGTTACTTCGGTAACCTCTTTTTTTGTGGCTGTCTTGTGTGGGTAGGGGGCTTATGAGTGTGTGGGGCCATTAGCCATTAGCCATTGGCTATTTGCGCCAAAAATAAGGGTGATTAAAGGCTGTTAAAGGAGATTAAGGGCGGCGCAATTTATCGAGAATTAAACAACTTTAACAACCCTTAACTCCCCTTAATTACCCTTAACAACCGTTATAATTGTCGGCAAAACAAACCCTCCGCAGAAAATTTTCTGCGGAGGGCACTGTTAATAGTTTTCCGTTTTCAGTTTTCCGCTTTCAGTTTAGAAGTCGTAGCCCTCGATATCCGAAGCATATTCACTCCAACCATCAGCCGACTTATATGCCTCTACCGAATTGCTAGGCACATAAATCTTTCTGCCCGAAGCGTTGCTGCTAAACATAGAACTGCTTCCTGCTGGTGGTGTTGTCGGCTTACAATATACACTTTTTAGCGAGGTGCACTTATAGAACGCCTCCTCTCCAATGGAAGTGACGTTATCAGGGATTGTAACACTTGTCAGCGAGGTGCAACCAGAGAATGTATAATCTCCAATCGAAGTAACGCTATCTGGAATTGTAAGACTTGTCAGCAAGGAGCAACCAGAGAATGCAGAACTTCCAATCGAAGTAATGCCATTGCCGATTGTAGCACTTGTCAGCGAGGTGCAATTCCTGAATGCATACTCTCCAATCAAAGTAACGCTATCAGGAATTGTAACACTTGTCAGCGAGTAGCATTCAAAGAATGCAGCCTCTCCAATCGAAGTAACGCTATCGGGAATTATAATGCTTGTCAGCGAGGTGCAACTATGGAATACCCCTTCTCCAATCGAAGTAACGCTATTGCCGATTGTAACACTTGTCAGCGAGGAGCAATAAGAGAATGCCCCCTTTCCAATTGAAGTAACGCTATCAGGAATTGTGATGCTTTTCAGCGAGGTGCAACCAGGGAATGCATAACCTCCAATCTTAGTAACGCTATCAGGAATTGTTATACTTGTCAGCGAGGTGCAATCAGAGAATGCCCAATCTCCAATCGAAGTGACGCTATTCGGAATTGTAACACTTGTCAGCGCGGTGCATTCGCGGAATGCAAAAGGTTCAATCGAAGTAACGCTATTAGGAATTGTAATACTTGTCAGCGAGGTGCAATCAAAGAATGCCCCTTCTCCAATTGAAGTAACATCATTATCAAACTTAATAATGCCCTTACCATTCTCATAGGTATTTGACACTATATTCGCCTTGAAGACATCGCTCCATGTCGGGATAACTACATCTCCATTAGAAGATGTGTACCAGATTTCATTAGGCTTTGGACCTTGACTGCTACACGAAAATGCTACAAATGCAATAAAAATAAGAATAAATAATTTTTTCATCTGTTTATCAGTATTTTGAGTTATTATTTTTTTTGCCTTTTAGATAAATACGCACAAAAAAAAGCGAGTGTCGAAGTTTCATAAACCAGAATAAAAGCTAAAACGCTTTTCCAATATGTATTAAATGTGCGTACCTTAATACGCTAATGCTTCATAGGCAAATTTTGTTTTGTGGCTTCTATACTACAAATGTAACACATTATTTTCAAAATCACAAAAAATGCTACCGAGAAAAGAGGCGTTAGGGGCGTTAAGGGTAGAAATTCAAAATTCAAAATGCAAAATTAGTTTTCAGTTTTAATCCCACTTCGTGGGCTTTTCCTCCTTCTTGCAAGGCATAGTGTGCAAGCACCCTCTGCTCTTGCTTCGTGCGTCGGTTCCGTTAACCCTGCTATGCAGGCTTTTCTTCCTTGTGGCTTGGAAAAAATAGATAAATTTCATTTTTCACTCGCTCCACAGCGTCAGTTGTCAATTATAATTTGTAATTTTGCGGGCAAAATTAGAATGATTTATGCATAAAAGCGGCTTTGTAAATATCATCGGTAATCCGAATGTCGGAAAATCGACCTTGATGAACGCCCTCGTAGGCGAGAAACTATCCATCATAACCTCAAAGGCACAGACTACGCGCCACCGTATTATGGGCATTGTGAATGGCGACGATTTCCAGATTGTCTATTCCGATACGCCCGGAATCTTGAAACCTGCATACAAATTGCAGGAGTCAATGATGAACTTTGTGCGAGGTGCGGTGAGCGATGCCGATGTGGTGTTGTATGTTACCGACACCGTAGAGGAGCAGAGCGAGCGCAATGCCGAGATACTTGAAAAAATCAGATTGAGCGGAATACCGACAATCGTGGTTGTGAACAAGATAGACCTCACGACACAGGAGCGACTTGAAGCCCTCGTTGCCGAGTGGCAAGAGCGACTGCCGGAGGCTGTTGTTGTGCCCGCATCGGCGAAGGAGCAGTTTAATATAGCGACCATATTCTCGTTTATCTTGGAGAAGTTGCCCGAAGGTGAGCCATACTATCCAAAGGATACATTGACCGATAAGACCTTGCGTTTCTTCGCCTCGGAGATTATACGCGAGAAGATTTTAACAAATTACGACAAGGAGATACCCTACTGTTGCGAGATTGAGATTGACTCCTACAAGGAGGAGCCGACCATCGACCGCATCTCGGCAACAATATATGTGGCACGTAACTCGCAAAAGGGCATAGTAATCGGACACAAGGGCGAGAAACTGAAAAAGGTGGGACAACAGGCGCGTGCCGACATTGAGGCATTCCTCGGCAAAAAGGTCTTTTTGCAACTTTTTGTTAAAGTAAATGACGATTGGCGCAATAACGACCGCCAGTTGAGCCGTTTTGGATACAACGACAACTAAACGGAGAGCGGAGAACGGAAGTGACGCCAAACCGAGAGCAGAGGCTGCTTGCAGACTATGCCGAGGTGCGAAGGAACAAAAGCCTGCACAGCAGGATTAAAGCGGAAAACTTTTCTATGCGTAAAGCGGTAATTGCGATATTGTTTGTGTTGTTCGCCACGACTTCGGTTGTGGCGCAATATAATCGTGAGTATTTCTTCTATGTCGGGCGTAGGCAGATGATGGATAACGACTTCCGCGAGGCGATACGCACGTTGAATGTCCTGTTGCGATTTGATGAGAATGCCTACGAGGGCTATTTCCTACGCGGTATCGCCAAGTACAATCTTGACGACCTGCTTGGCGCAGAGGCGGACTTTACGACTGCTATTGAGAAGAACCCCGTCTTTACTACTGCCTATACTTATCGTGCCATAACTCGCTCACGCTTGGGAAATTACGATGATGCGTTGTCCGATTTTCGTGAGGCGATAGATTTGCGTCCCGACCTGCCAAATCCATATTATAGTCGTGGTGTAACACGTCTGCTAAATCAGCAGTTTGAGGAGGCGATTAGCGACTTTGACAACTTTATACGTTACGAGAAGAAGGTTGCCGACGCCTATATAAATCGCGGAGTGTGTTATCTGCACCTCAAAGATACGGTTAGGGCATACGCCGATTTTGACCTTGGCATACGTACCAATCGCGAGAGCCCTACGGGCTACAATCGTCGCGGTACGCTCTATCTTATGCAACACCGAATGGCAGAGGCGGAGAGCGATTTTGACAAGGCGGTGCAGTGCGACTCAATGTTGCCGATGTCCTACTTTAATCGTGCTTTGGTCTATAACGAAACCAATCGCCCGATGCTCTCGTTGAAGGACTTGGACCGAGTGATACAACTTGACTCTACATCGTCAATAGCCTACTTTAACCGAGCGATAGTTCGCTCGCGTATAGGCGACTACAATCGTGCTTTGGAGGACTATAATAAGGTCGCCACATATTCGCCAAATAATGTGCTTCTCTACTACAATCGCGCTCTGTTGTATCAGCAGTTGGGCGAGATAAAGAGAGCCTCCGACGACTATACGAAGGCGATAGAACTCTACCCTGACTTTGCAAACGCTTATTTGGGACGTAGTTATCTGCGAGGTCTGTTGCGGGATTACAAGGGGGCAAAGAGCGATAGGCAGATTGCCGAGCGAAAAATTGCCGAATATAAATCGCGTTTGAACGACTCGATATACTCGATATATGCCGATACGACACGTCGTTTTGATAAGTTGTTGTCGTTTGAGAGCAGAATCGTAGGCTCATCGTTTGAGCGAATTACATCGCGCAAGACAAACGATGATAAGATGTCGCTACTGCCTCTCTTTAAGTTTACATTTACGAGAGATAGCGTGAGTGCTACCGATACTCCTCGGCGATTCCACCTACAACGCGTAGAGGATTTTGTGGAGGAGTTGAAGAACCCTATGCTTGCGGTGTCGTGCAGGGAGAGTACCATTGCGCCTGACTCGTTGATGGCGATAAATAGGCGTTTGAAGGGCGAGGCGCGTGGCGAGGTGTCGTTTGCGCAACTCTTTCAACTTGCTATCTCGGAGTCGCTCGTAAAGCAATATACAAATGCGGTAAATAGTTATACGGCGGCGATTACCCTATCGCCGACTAACCCGTTTGTCTATCTCAATCGTGCAGCAACACAGGCGGAGATGATTGACTTTATCTCCTCGATAGATAACGCCTATCAGCGCATCTCCATTGAGAGCGACCCTGCTCGTCAGTTGCACAATCGCTCTACGCGAACATATAACTATGACGATGCGATAGCAGACCTTACGAAGGCGATAAAACTCTATCCGGGTTTTGCCTACGCCTACTATAATCGCGCAAATCTGCTCGCTCTGTCGGGACAGTTGCCGGAGGCGTACGACGACTATACGAAGGCGATAGAACTGAATCCGAACTTTGCGGAGGCGTACTATAACCGAGGCTTGATACAAATATATATGAAGGATACCCACAAGGGTTGCCTTGATATATCAAAGGCGGGCGAGTTGGGCATTGAGGAGGCGTACGAGGTGCTTCGTGCCTATTCAAACAACAGGTAATGAGAAACTTACAAAATTATAAACTTATAAAATTATGACTCAAACTATTCAAAGAAAATTGAACGACTCTGCGTGGGCGCGTTGGGGTGCGATGGTGCTTATTGCACTGATGATGTTATTCGCCCATATGTTCGTGGATGTAATCTCGCCATTGCAGGAGATTATTCAGACAACACACGGTTGGATGCCGTCTGTTTATGGTAAATTTACAGGTTCGGAGTATCTGCTTAATGTATGCGGTTTCCTTATCATCGCGGGCATTATCCTTGATAAGATGGGTATCCGTTTTACAGGTTTGACCTCTGCAATTGTGATGATTGTGGGTGCTTGTATCAAGTTCTATGCTGTAAGCGATTGGTTCACAGGAACAGCATTGGAGGCTTGGTTGAACTCTTGGTGGGTTGCTATGCCGGGTAGTGCGAAACTCGCATCGCTTGGTTTTATGATTTTTGGTTGCGGTTGTGAGATGGCCGGTATTACCGCTTCAAAGGCACTTGCAAAGTGGTTTGAGGGCAAGGAGATGGCTCTCGCAATGGGATTGGAGATGGCGTTGGCGCGTGTCGGCGTATTTGCAATTTTTACAATCTCTCCACGCTTGGCTGGCGAGATAGACCCTACCGTCGTTAAGCCGGTGGCGTTCTGTACTGCGCTACTCTTTATTGGACTTCTCTGCTATTCTATCTTCTGTATTATGGATAAGAAGTTTGATAAGCAGTTGGGTGCATCTGCCGTGCAGGGCGATAGTGAGGAGGAGTTTAAGTTCTCGGATGTTATAAATATCTTTAAGAGCAAGTTGTTCTGGATTGTAGCGATGTTGTGCGTGTTGTACTACTCGGCAATCTTCCCATTCCAGAAGTTTGCGACCAATATGCTTCAAAGTAACCTCGACCTGACACCGGAGGCTGCGGCTGATATTTTCCGTTGGTTCCCAATAGGTGCAGCCTGCATTACCCCACTTCTCGGCTGGTTCCTTGATAAGAAGGGTAAGGGTGCAACGATGTTGATTCTCGGTGCATTGTTGATGATTGTATGCCACCTTACATTTGCGTTGGTATTGCCTGCATTCCCTAACAAAATTCTTGCTTATGCTGCAATTGTTGTGCTAGGTGTATCATTCTCGTTGGTACCTGCATCGCTTTGGCCATCTGTACCAAAGATTATGGATAAACGATTCTTGGGTAGTGCCTACTCGTTGATTTTCTGGATTCAGAATATCGGTTTGAGTGGAATACCGATGTTGATTGGTTGGGCTTTGGAGAAGACTAATCCGGGTATCAAGGAGGCGATTGCAAAAACGGCAGAAGAGATTACGACTAACGTTGAAGCCGTTACAGGAAAGAGCGAGGTTGCGGAGAATGTTAAAGTCGCGATAGATAGCGTTGCAGACCAGATAGTAACGGGTAAAAGTGTTGATGCCGGTCAAGTTTCGGAGGCGATAGGAGGTCTTGAAGCAACTGTTGCCGAGCAGATAACCTCTGCTATTCAGGTAATTGCCGATAATACGACGGTTATGACATACAACTATACTGTGCCAATGCTTATATTCGCGTCGTTGGGTGGTCTGGCTCTCTTGTTCGGTCTTTGGCTGAAAGTTATGGACAAGCGCAAGGGCTACGGTTTGGAACTTCCAAATATCAAGAAATAGTCGTTATTGACGAGATTTGTTCTTAGGTTGGTGGGAGGGGTTACTCTCCGCACTTCGTTTGCGCTGTGGCTCTTTGTTATAAATTGTTAATAACTCTTTCTGTGGAGTGATGCGCTCTCGTAACTAAAAGTGTACTTTTGTATGCAAAACAAAATACGCATATTAAATGAAGAAAGTTGATGTTGTACTCGGACTCCAATGGGGTGACGAAGGTAAGGGTAAGGTTGTTGATGTCTTGACACCTAACTATCAGGCTATTGCCCGTTTTCAAGGCGGTCCGAATGCAGGACACTCTCTCAAATTTGAGGGTAAAAGTTTCGTGCTTCACACCGTTCCTTCGGGTATCTTTCGCGATGAGGCGATGAACATTATCGGTAATGGAGTTGTAATTGACCCGGTAATTCTTGCCGAGGAGATTGCCGACATTGAGAAGATGGGCGTTGATGTAACCAAGCGTATGGTTATCTCAAAGCGTGCGCACCTAATTCTTCCAACCCACCGCGCACTTGATGCAGCGAGCGAGGCTGCGAAGGGAAAGACCAAGATTGGCTCTACTTTGAAGGGTATCGGCCCTGCTTATATGGATAAGACAGGTCGTAATGGTCTGCGTGTAGGCGATATTCTCCAACCTGACTTTGAGGAGCGTTACAATGCCTTGAAGCGCAAGCACGAGGATATGTTGCGACAATACGCCTACGCATACGATATTACAGCCTATGAGAAGGCTTGGTTTGAGGGCATTGAGAATCTGCGTCGCTTTGAGTTTGTGGATAGCGAGCAACTTGTAAACGAGAATTTGAAGAACGATATCTCTATCTTGGCAGAGGGCGCACAAGGCTCGTTGCTTGATATCGATTTTGGTACATACCCTTATGTAACATCATCAAATACCCTCTGTTCGGGTGTTTGTAACGGCTTGGGTGTTGCGCCGACACGTATCGGCAACGTATATGGCATCTTCAAGGCATATTGCACTCGTGTAGGTAGCGGTCCGTTCCCAACAGAGTTGTTTGACACTACGGGCGAGACTTTACGCCAGATTGGTAATGAGTTTGGTGCTACAACAGGTCGTCCTCGCCGTTGCGGTTGGCTTGACTTGGTGGCGTTGAAGTATGCCGTGATGATGAATGGCGTTACCGAGTTGATAATGATGAAGAGAGACGTGCTGAATGACTTCCCTACTATTAAGGTTGCCGTTGCTTACGAGGTTGATGGCAAGCAGGTGGACTACTTCCCTTATGAGTGCAACGATGATATTGTGCCTGTATATAGGGAGTTTGCAGGCTGGAACTGCGATATCTGCGGTGTTCGTAAGTACGAGGATTTTCCTGCCGAGTTCAAGCAGTACGTGGAGTTTATTGAGCAGGAGACGGGTGTACCTGTAAAGATTATATCGGTAGGTCCTGACCGCGCAGAGACTATCGTTCGATAGGTACTGCAAGAAACGAAAAAACGGTTGCAATGTTCATTGCAACCGTTTTTATATTTGCTCTATTGCTGCGACTATTTGTCAATCTCAATAGTGAATTTAGGGTGCTTGTCGCCAACAGTCCACATATTATCAACAACAAACTCCGGCTTACGATATACCTGTGTCTCCTTATTCTTGCCAAAGTTTACGCGAATTGACTGGAATGGGTTGAGCGTATAGATAGCCTTACCACGACGGAGAATAAATGGTACCGAGCAATGGTTTGTTAGTTGATAAGCACGGTGTCCCTTCTTCTCGTTCTCTGCCAAGAATTTGCACTCAACAGCGGCATTCAAAAACTCTTTAAGCCACATCTCCTCGCCGATAAGGTGGTTGTGTGAGTAGCCGATAGTGCGACGCTTCAAGAGGGCATCTTTAATCGCCTTCTCGGTGCAATCCTTCGCAAGAATAAAGGTCATTGTACGGAATATCTCGCCACCACGTGGATAGTATTGTGCCGATGTACGGTGGCAGTCGGTATTTGCAAAGATTGTGAGTTTCTCATCAACGCAACGGTCAATCATCTTTGGATAGAGGTTCAGGCCATTTACGACCTCAATACCATCAACCAACTTCTCGGCGTAGATTTGCTCCTGCTCCGGACTCTTGTCCATTGTCTTGCGTCGCCAGCCCGGGTGGTTGTGGATAACGATTGCGCCCTGTCTGCGAGCCTCTTTAAGGCTCTCAATAATATCCGGCTTTGCCACGTCGGTAATATCCTTCAAGAAGAAGGCGTTATACTCACCAATGGTGCG
Source organism: Alistipes sp. (assembly GCA_017536605.1). Lineage (GTDB taxonomy): Bacteria > Bacteroidota > Bacteroidia > Bacteroidales > Rikenellaceae > Alistipes. The sequence continues at coordinate 1,164 of JAFXHB010000130.1, read as the reverse complement.
TGCATTACGCCAAATCTCGGTACCGCGAACAACCATAATAGGAATCTCCTCCTTATCTCTGAATGCAACCGCCTCGTCGTATGTTGCGTCAAGGTCGCAATAGATTGGTGTAGTATGGTCAGTCTTGTTACCTGCGCCACCACGGATATATTGGTAAGGCTTGCCGTCGGGGTTGTATGGAGCGTGTGCGCGCAACATATACTGCTCATAGGAGCGAAGTTCGAGGTGGTCGGTAATGGCGATAATATCCAAGCCGTCATACCAAGCCTCACGAACACGCTCACGAGGTGTAACCTCGCCGTCCGAGTAGATTGTATGAACGTGGAAGTCGCCCTTGTAGATGGTGTAGCCCTTCACCTGCGGCAAAATTATCTCGGTGCGGTGAGGTGGCTGATGGTAGAGTTTAATCTCGGTTTTACCCATAGTTGGCTGGTGTACAGCCTGTGCCATAGCCGACGAGAGTGCGAATATGGCAACCATAACGGTTAAAAGTATTCGTTTCATAATTTTTAGTAATTTAGGTCTATATTTGAGCACAAATATAGGAAAAGTTTATTGAAATTGTAACATTTTCACTACATTTGTGCTACAAAAAATCTATTTATCATCGCCTACAACACCGAAATAACCGCCTGCTTTACGGGACATCGCTCCTATCGGGGAGAGTGCCAAGACGCGCTCCTTGATGCTATACGCGCACTATACAAGGAGGGCTATCGCACCTTCCTCTGCGGTATGGCGGTAGGCTTTGACCTTGCGGCTGCGGAGGCGGTATTGGCATTGCGCAACGAGTTGCCCGAAATCTCACTCGTGGCGGTTATTCCGTTTGAGGGTATGGAGCGTAAGTTTTCGGAGGGAGATAGAGTCCGTTTCAGAGATATCTTGGTCAATGCCGACAAGGTCGTATCGCTCGCCCCTTGCTATTCGGTGGAGTTATACTCTCTGCGCAACAACTTTCTTGTGGATAACTCCTCGGCAGTTATCGCCTATTTTGACGGTTCAAAAGGGGGTACAGCCTATACCGTACGTCGCGCCATCAAGCGTCTGCATCGTTACATGAATCTATATATCAACCCACAACAAGAGATTTTATTCTGATTTTTTGTAGTTTTTGTGGGTAGTGTTGCGTCTAATAGGTAAAACCATTTATAAAGAATGAAAGAT
>JAFXHB010000129.1 GCA_017536605.1 Alistipes sp. | reverse complement strand
CAACCTTCGCTTCACGCGGGAAGTAGTGCGAGAAGCCTGCCGAGCAGACGATGTCGCCCTCACTGATTGAGGCATACTTTGACACCTCGTCAAACTCAACCACACCTCCGTCGCCTCCGTTCCAATGCACCGAGCCTGAACTGCCATCACGCAGAATAGTTCCACCGATGCGGAAGTCGGTATTGAGGATACTCTTCGCCACCGCGTAGTGCTCCGAGCAATCTACCACCACACCCGCTACGGCTCCGTCGGGAGTCAGCACAGCCATATCTGCCGATACGCCATCGGCAAAGCCCTTGTCTATGGTGAAGAAGTTACGAGGTCGCGACGTAGAGTTCGCTATAACACGACCAGCCACATACTCATACTTGCGGAATATCATCGACATACTATCTACCCCCTTCGGAGCATACTCCTCCAACTCGCGCACCCTATTCTCCAACTCGGCAACACGCTCCGTAAGTGCCGTATTCTCCTTTCGGAGTGCCAAGTAGTTGGTTGCACCTGCAAAGGTTGAACGCACCGCACCTACCACCGAGTTTGACCAGACGATAATCCTCGCCTGCGTGTATGGCGTAGAGTAGGCATAGATGCGGATAGCGACTATCTCCAACACAATAAAGATAATCGCCACCGAAGTCTTGCGTATGAAGTATATCAGCTTCTGCATAAAAGTTGGCCATTGGCTTTTAGCCATTAGCCATTGGCTTTTTATTAGTTAAAAGTTTTTCTAACTACCACAACCTAAAAAATTGCTTATGGCAGAGAAAATTTGTGCGATGCACCTCGCAACCCAAAAATCGTCAATGATGAGATTATTTTTGTGCGGAGCAAGGTAGCGAGTGCGGAGCATACTCTATCGTATGTGAGCAACTCGCTATCCGAAGATTCGTGCAAAAAGAACTCATCAGAACGATTTTATCGCATTAGGAATGAGAAGCGGTTAATGTTTTTAAGTGCGATATTCGTTCCGCGAACAACTGCACGAAGCGGATCCTCGGCAATGTGGAACGGAATACCCGTCTTCTTGGACAAACGCTGGTCAAGTCCCTTAATCAAGGCACCACCACCCGCAAGATATACACCATTGCGAACAACGTCGGAGTACAACTCCGCAGGCATCTCGTGGAGAACCTTCATCAACGTAGAGTCAAGTTTCGCAAGCGACTTGTCAAGAGCGTATGCAATCTCGTTATAGGAGAGTTTGATAGTCTCCGGAAGGTCTGTCAGCGTGCTTGGACCTGTAACGATATAATCCTCCGGTGCATCTTCAAGTTCAGGGAGTGCAGCACCAATCTTGCACTTAATATCTTCGGCTGTACGCTCACCGATACGAATGTTGTGAGTCTGGCGAACATAGTCCTGAATATCGGTAGTGAAGACATCACCCGCAATATCTATCGACTCCGAACATACGATACCGCCGAGCGAGATGCAGGCAATCTCCGAAGTACCTCCACCTATGTCGATAATCATATTTCCCTCCGGAGCCTCAACATCTATACCCGCACCGAGTGCCGCAGCCATAGGCTCGTATATCATCGCAACCTCACGTCCGCCTGCGTGTTCGGCAGAGTCGCGCACGGCACGAATCTCAACGTTGGTCGAGCCTGACGGAATACAGATAACCATTTTGAGCGATGGCGAGAAGAGTGAAGAGCGAGTCTTGATTTTGCGAATCATACCGCGCAACATCATCTCCGTAGCGTTAAAGTCGGCAATCACACCGCCCTTCAATGGGCGAATAGTGCGCAAAGTCGGGTTTGTACGACCAATGAAAGGCTGCGCCTCACTACCCAAAGCCGCCAACTGTCCCGTTTGAACATTCACCGCCACAACCGACGGCTCATCTACTACAACCTCATCGTTGTAAACAATCAGCGTATTGGCCGTTCCGAGGTCAATCGCCAACTCCTGTGTCAAAGAAAAAAATCCCATATTCGTATATTATTTTTTTGTTTTTGTTTCTAACGCAACATATCCCACGCAAAGGTAGGAAAAGTTATTTAACTTTTTACACTTTTTCAGCAAAAATTTACTAACTTTGCGCCGCGATTCTTCAACAAAGAAAACGAATAGGCGAAATAACAATTAAAAATATAGATATAAAACAATGGAAATCTTGAAATTATCAACCGCAAAGAGTGGTGTGGAAATCACTACCGAGCAGAAGACTATCGCCGAGCAGGCTAACCGTCTTCTTCACTCCGGCTTGGGCGCAGGAAACGACTTCCTCGGCTGGGTAAATCTCCCATCGTCAATCGACGCAGAGCAGATGGCTGCCATCAAGGCTTGTGCCGCAACGCTCCGCGCAAAGGCAGATGTCGTAATCTGCATCGGCATCGGTGGCTCATACCTCGGCGCAAAGGCTGTGCTTGATGCTATGAGCAACCCTTTTGAGTTGCTCCACACAGAGCATAAAAACCCTGTCGTACTCTTTGCAGGTCAGAACATCTCGGAGGACTATACCGCAGAGTTGTTGGAGGCTGTCAAGGGACACTCCATCGCTACCATCGTAATCTCCAAGTCGGGTACAACTACCGAGCCGGCTATCGCCTTCCGCATCATCAAGGAGGAGATTGAGCGTCGCTACGGTAAGGAGGAGGCTCGTGAGCGCATCGTGGCTATCACCGATCAGGCTCGCGGCGCACTCAAAACACTCGCCACACAAGAGGGTTACACCACATTCGTAATTCCTGACAATGTGGGTGGTCGCTTCTCGGTACTCACACCGGTAGGACTCCTTCCATTGGCTGTCGGAGGTGTTGATATTGAGGCTTTGGTTGCAGGTGCTGTGGAGATGGAGAAGGCTACCGCCGACGACGTTCCGTTTGACAGCAACCTCGCGGCTCAATACGCAGCAACCCGCTACGTTCTCTACTCGGAGGGCAAGAAGATTGAGATTCTCGGCTCATACGAGCCAAAGTTGCAGAACATCGGCGAGTGGTGGAAGCAACTCTACGGCGAGAGCGAGGGTAAGGAGGGCAAGGGTATCTTCCCTGCTTCGGTAACTCTCACTGCCGACCTCCACTCTATGGGACAGTACATTCAGGAGGGCGAGCGCACCCTCTTTGAGACTATCATCTCGGTTGCGAAGCCAGCCCACGAGGTTAAGGTTGAGGCTGATGAGGCTAACCTTGACGGCTTGAACTTCCTCGCCGGCAAGCGTCTTCACGAGATTAACAAGATGGCGGAGTTGGGCGTACAGTTGGCGCACATTGACGGTGGCGTGCCTAATCTCTTGATTGAGTTGCCTTCAATCAACGAGGCCTCTATCGGTGCGTTGCTCTACTTCTTTGAGAAGGCGTGTGGCATCAGCGGCTATATGCTCGGAGTAAATCCGTTCAACCAGCCGGGTGTTGAGGCATACAAGAAGAATATGTTTGCACTCTTGGATAAACCGGGCTACGAGGAGGAGAGCAAGGCTATTAAGGCTCGTTTGTAGTGGGCGTTGCAAAGTAGAAAAAAAGCATATTTTTGCGTTTTCTTTTGCAAAATCAAAAAAAGGTTGTACCTTTGCCCCTCGCATAAAAGGGTTTTCCCGCGAATTGCTTGAAGTTAAAACAATAAAAACTATACGATTATGGCAATGAAGAGAACTTACCAGCCATCTCGCCGCAAGAGAATCAACAAGCACGGTTTCCGTGCGAGAATGGCGACAGCTAACGGCCGCAAGGTTTTGGCTGCACGACGCGCAAAGGGTCGTAAGAAGTTGACCGTTTCTGACGAATCAACTTTCAAGTACGCTTAATCTGTACTTCGGTACGATTAAATATAGAGAGCCTTCCTGTTTCGGAGAGGCTCTCTATATTTTTTGGGCTATTAGCCATTGGCCATTAGCCATTAGCTTTTGTTCTTTTTGCACTTAAAAGATACATGGGTTTGGGGGATAGGTAACATACCTTGAGTTTCCTAAAAGTCAAAAAGTCCCCCTCACAGGAGGGGGATTTAGGGGGTGGGTAACACACCTTGGCTTATGGAATCTCGCTACACCGACCGTCTTACTGCATACATAACAAAACCCCACACCGTTAGGCATAGGGTTATGGTGGCAGATTCCATAAGCCGAGTTCTGTTTT
>JAFXHB010000128.1 GCA_017536605.1 Alistipes sp. | reverse complement strand
TGGCTCGGAGAGGTTAAGGAGCAGTGGATTGCACACAAGATTATGGTGCCATTCATTATGACAGGTAACTACACCTTAAAGAGCGTGGTTAAGGCAGGCGAGTACAAGGTTACCGACACTATCGCAGTCGTTACCGATGCCGATGGCAATGAGTACAATATCACAATGGTACAGAAGTGGCCCGTTAAGCAGGCTATCCGTTGCTACACCGAGAAGCCACGTCCTTCGCGCGTGATGGAGACAGGTGTTCGTGCAATCGATACATTCAACCCACTTGCAGAGGGTGGTACAGGTTTTATTCCGGGTCCATTCGGTGCAGGTAAGACTGTGTTGCAGCACGCCATCTCAAAGCAGGCAGAGGCCGATATCATCATCATCGTTGCGTGCGGTGAGCGTGCAAACGAGGTGGTGGAGATCTTCAAGGAGTTCCCAGAGTTGATTGACCCACATACAGGTCATAAGTTGATGGAGCGTACAATCATCATCTGCAACACCTCAAATATGCCTGTGGCTGCGCGTGAGGCTTCGGTTTATACGGGTATGACTATCGGTGAATACTACCGTTCAATGGGATTGAAGGTGTTGGTAATGGCCGATTCAACTTCACGTTGGGCACAGGCGTTGCGTGAGATGTCCAACCGTTTGGAGGAGTTGCCGGGTCAGGACGCCTTCCCTATGGACCTCTCGGCTATCATTTCAAGTTTCTACGCTCGCGCAGGTTTGGTTAAGTTGAACAATGGCAAGACCGGTTCCGTTACATTCCTCGGAACAGTATCCCCTGCGGGTGGTAACCTCAAAGAGCCTGTAACCGAATCTACAAAGAAGGCTGCACGTTGTTTCTACGCCCTCTCGCAAGGTCGTGCCGACTCGAAGCGTTACCCTGCAATCGACCCACTTGACTCGTACTCAAAGTATTTGGAGTATCCGGAGGTAGAGTCTTATCTCGGCGAGAAGATTGAGAAGGATTGGGTATCGCTCGTATATCGTGGCAAGACTATCGTTCAGCGTGGTAAGGAGGCTAACGACCAGATCAACATCTTGGGTGATGATGGTGTACCTGTTGAGTATCACGAGCGTTTCTGGAAGTCGGAGTTGATTGACTTCGTTATCTTGCAGCAGGACGCATTTGACGACATCGACGCTAACTGTCCTATGGAGCGTCAGCAGATGATGTACAAGAAGGTGCTTGCAATATGCGACCAAGACTTTGAATTTGAGGATTTTGAGGCTTGTTCCAAGTTCTTCAAGGGTCTTATCAACCTCTTCCGCCAGATGAACTACGCCGAGTGGAAGAGCGAGAAGTTCTACGACTACGAGAAGCAAATAGATGCCTACATCGCTAACAACTAAACTTCGTAAAGAGTTATGACACGAGCATTTCAAAAGATATATACAAAGATTGATAACATTACCAAGGCAACCGTTACGCTCCGCGCTACGGGTGTGGGTAATGACGAGTTGGCTACCGTGGGTGGCCGCCTCGCACAGGTAGTAAAGATTATGGGCGATAGCGTAACCTTGCAGGTATTTGCCGGCACAGAGGGTTTGGCTACCGACTCGGAGGTGGTATTCCAAGGTGAGCCACCGAAGTTGCGCGTATCGGACAACTTGGCAGGTCGCTTCTTCAATGCGTATGGTGAGCCACTTGAAGGTGGTGAGGCCGTTGAGGGTGAGGCTCGCGAGATTGGTGGTCCTACCGTAAATCCATTCCGTCGTTTGCAACCTTCGGAGTTGATTGCTACGGGTATCGCAGGTATCGACTTGAACAACACTATCGTAACAGGTCAGAAGATTCCATTCTTCGCCGACCCTGACCAGCCATACAACGCTGTGATGGCAAATGTGGCTCTCCGTGCAAAGGCCGACAAGATTATCTTGGGAGGTATGGGACTTACCAACGACGACTACCTCTACTTCAAGCAGGTGTTTGAGAATGCGGGCGCTTTGGACCGTATTATCTCGTTCATCAACACCACCGAAAACCCACCGGTAGAGCGACTCTTGGTGCCTGATATGGCATTGACCGCAGCCGAGTACTTCGCGGTAGATAAGGGCGAGAAGGTATTGGTACTCTTGACCGATATGACCTTGTACGCCGATGCGTTGGCTATCGTATCAAACCGTATGGACCAGATTCCATCGAAGGACTCTATGCCGGGCTCACTCTACTCGGACTTGGCAAAGATCTACGAGAAGGCGGTGCAGTTGCCTAACGGCGGCTCTATCACTATTATCGCCGTTACAACATTGTCGGGTGGCGATATCACCCACGCGATTCCGGATAACACGGGTTACATTACCGAGGGACAGTTGTTCCTCCGTAACGACTCCGATACAGGTAAGGTTATCATCGACCCATTCCGTTCATTGTCGCGTTTGAAGCAGTTGGTTATCGGTAAGAAGACCCGTGAGGACCACCCACAGGTGATGAATGCCTGCGTGCGTCTTTACGCCGATGCTGCGAATGCAAAGACCAAGTTGGAGAACGGTTTTGACCTCTCGGAGTATGATGAGCGTGCATTGAAGTTCGCGAAGGACTACTCGGAGAAGTTGTTGGCTATTGACGTAAATATCAACATTACCGAGATGCTCGACACCGCGTGGACTCTCTTCGGCAAATACTTCTCGAAGGAGGAGGTTGCTATCAAGGCAGAACTTATCGAGAAATACTGGAAAGCATAACAATAGATGGCAATCAAATTTCAATATAACAAGACTTCGCTCGGCGAACTCGGCAAACAGCTGAAAATGCGCCAGAAGGCACTCCCTACCATCAAGAGTAAGGAGTCGGCCTTGCGCTCCGAGGTTAAGCGTGCGAAGGACTCCGCAGCAGAGTACCGCGAGCGTTTGGACGCGCTCATAGCCGAGTACGACTATATGGTGGCTCTATGGGGAGAGTTTGATTGTACCCTACTCCGTGTGCAGGATATTGAGCTATCCACCCAAAAGATTGCAGGTGTTCGCATACCCGTACTGAACGAGGTAAAGTTTGAGTGCAAGCCATTTGACCTCTTCTCCTCGCCTGCGTGGTATAGCGATGGCGTAGAGTTACTTCGCAAGATTGCCACTCTCGGCATCGAGTTCGAGGTATATAATCGCCGAACCACCCTTTTGGACTACGCACGCCGAAAGACAACTCAAAAGGTGAACCTCTACGAGAAGGTACAGATACCGGGGTATGAGGACGCTATACGAAAGATTAAGCGATTTATGGAGGACGAAGAGAACCTCTCTAAATCTGCACAAAAGATTGTTAAGACTCGCCAACAGGCAGCCGCAAAGGAGGGCGGAGCGCAATGATAGTAAAGATGATGAAATACAATATCGTTCTCTTCTCCGAGGAGCGCGAGCGTTTCGTAGAGCGTTTGCGTGAGTTGGGAATGGTCGATATCACCACCTCCGGCTGGGAGCCGAGCGAGGGGGATAGAGAACTTGTCTCTGCTATTGAGAGCCGTACCAAGGCACTCGCTGCACTTGAACAGTTTGCCGAGAGCGACGACTATGTTGAGGGAAGCAAGGCCGAGTTTGAGAAGGGCAAGGCATTTGAGGCTTACCAATCGGCACAGGCGACTATCGCCGCAGCAAAGGGCGAGAATGCCCGCTTGCAGAAGTTGCTTGAAGAGTGGGCAGCGTGGGGCGACTTTGACTGCGCTACACTCAACAAACTCGCCGATGGTGGCGTAGTATTGCGCTACTTCACAGCCCAAAAGGCTATCTTCGCGAAGAGCCTTCCAATGTGGAGCGAGAACCTGAACATCGCCACTATCAACGAGGAGGGCGGTATGGTTCACTTTGTCGTTATCGGCAATGGCTCGGAGGAGATTGCAATAGATGCACAAGAGCAGAAGGCTCCAACGATGAATACTGCCGAGATGAAGGCTCAAATCGAGAAGAACGAGGCGACCATCAAGGCTCAAAACGTAGTCATCAGCGCATTGGCAGATGCTCGTGCCA
>JAFXHB010000127.1 GCA_017536605.1 Alistipes sp. | reverse complement strand
CCGCCCGAGCCACAGCAAGGGTCATAGACACGACCTGCGTATGGCTCCAAGACATTAACAAGGGTTTTCACGATGCAGGCAGGTGTGTAAAACTCGCCCGCCAACTTGCCCTCCGCCTCGGCAAACTTCGAGAGGCAGTATTCGTAGGCACGACCGAGGATATCCTTCGAGTCGCCGTGCTCGTGCATCTTGATATTGGTGAACAGATCGACCACATCGCCCAAGCGGCGCTTGTCCAACTCGGGGCGTGCGAAGTTCTTCGGCAAAATATCTTTGAGTCGGCGGTTCTCCTTCTCGATGGCACGCATCGCGTTGTCGATGGTTGTGCCAATCTCTGGCGTATGAGCCGCAGCGGCAATGACCAACCAACGCGCCTCCGTAGGGACATAGAAGATATTTTCGGCGGTGTACTCGTCCTTATCCTCCTCGAAGCCCTCGCCCTCATCGACAAGAGCCTGATAGCGAGCCTCGAACTTATCCGAAATATACTTCAAAAAGATAAGACCAAGCACCACGGATTTATACTCCGAAGCGTCGATGTTGCCGCGCATCTTGTCCGCCGCCTTCCAAATCTGATCTTCAAAACCGATATCTGCTGTATTAAGTTTAGCCATAGTAGTTGAAATTTTGTATAAAGGTAGTAAAAAATCCGATGCAAAGCCGTTAGAAGCGGTTAAAATTTATTTATCCCACTCTTTTATACTCTTTAATGGCTATTTTATATTGTTGTTTCTCTTTCCTTTGCCAAAGTTAATAATAATGCAAAAACAAAGATAGGGAGCCTGTAACTTTTTTTGGGTGTTTATGGGTGGGGCTGGCACGGATATTGCCCGAAAGTGCGGAAACCATAAGCATTTTAGAATGAAAACTATTAAGGGGTCCAAGACCGAACAAAATCTGCTCAAAGCCTTTGCGGGCGAGTCGCAAGCGCGAAACAGATATGTATTCTTTGCCAAGCGAGCCCGCAAGGAGGGTTACGAGCAGATTGCCGCCATCTTTGACGAGACGGCAGCGCAAGAGCAAGAACACGCCGAGATCTTCTTCAAACTGCTTGAAGGGGGCAAGGCCGAGATTAACGAGGCTATTTATCCCGCCGGCAGAATTGGAACTACTGCCGAGAACCTCCTTGCCGCTGCGGAGGGTGAGCGTGAGGAGTGGGATATACTCTATCCTACATTTGCCGTAATAGCCGAGGAAGAGGGCTTCCCGGAGGTGGCAAAGGCCTTCAAGATGGTGTCGAGCGTAGAGGTAGAGCACGAAAACCGTTATCTGCGTCTTCTCGCCCGTATTACCGACGGCAACTTCTTCCATCGCGACAGCGAACTATGGTGGCAGTGTCGCAACTGTGGCTATGTCTGCAAGGCAAAAGATGCTCCTCGCATCTGTCCGACGTGCCAGCACCCGCAGGGCTACTTTGAGCTGAAGAGGGAAAACTATTAGCAAAAAGGTGGGGAGTCCCGCCTTTTTTTGCTTTTAGATAGGAGTTGGGAGTTAGGAGATAGGAGTTATTGATAAGCGCAAACCCAATAACTCCTATATTTCCTATAACCCCTAACCCCTAACCCCTAACTTCTATCTTCTATCTCCTATCTTCTATCTCCTATCTCTCCCTCTCCCCTCTGGCATACAGTTTGTATTTTTTGGCGGTGTAACCAAAAATACTACTTATTATGAAAAAATTTCTACTTTTATCTCTTGCGTTGAGCCTCTCGTTTATGGCAGCGGCTCAACATCGTCGCATTCAGCGATTTCAGCACGGGGCAGATCCTACCGTATATATCATTGCGGTAAGTGAGCGCGACACGATACCTGTGATGGAGTCGCCCGCCTATACGGCTCTCAAAAATGGAGTTGTAGCGACTGTTATAGATGATCACAAACGCTTGACGCGTCCGGGTGTGCAACAAGTAGCAACACCGAGTGCCATCTTTGCCGACAAGCGAAACACCTTCTCCTTTGCGATTGGTGGATATGTGGCTCTGCGTGCGGGGTACAGTTTTGACCGCGTGGTAAACAACTCGGATATGGTGCCATACGATATTCCGATGGTCTCCTCACCTGCATCGAAGCAGGCGTTGCGATTTGACGCCTCCACATCGCGTATCTTCTTGCGAGGTGTTGCCAACACCAATAAACTCGGACAGGTACATATCTTCTTTGATATAGATTTCAGAGGTGGTGCGCAGGGTAGCTATACGCCACGTATTCGTTCCGGATATGTCTCTATGCTCGGCTTGACGGTCGGTCGTGATGTAACCACCTTCTGCGACCTTACGGCTGCTCCTACGACCATCGACTTCCAAGGTCCTAACGCCTACAACTTCAACTTCGCCACCTTGATTCGTTACGAATACTCCTTCCTGAAAGACCACTTGAAGGTGGGTGCTGCTGCCGAGATGCCGAATGTGTCGGGAACCTACGGCACAACGCTGTCGTATATTCCGCAACGAGTGCCCGATTTTCCAATCTATTTCCAATACTCGTGGGGTAAAAATCGCGACAGCCATATCCGAGCATCGGCGGTATTTCGCGATATGTACCTCTACAACGAGGCTCGCAAGGGCGAAGATGACCTCTTTGGTTGGGGTGTTCAGTTTAGTGGAAACATCAAGGTTACAAAGTATCTTCAACTCTTTATGAATGGTGTCTATGGAGAGGGTATCACTCCTTATATTCAGGACCTTACCAACTCCGGATTGGACTTTACGCCAAATCCGAAAGATGCAACCTTGGTACAGACAACGCCGATGTATGGCTGGCAGGCTGCGGCACAAATCAACATTTTGCCAAACCTCTTTGTGTCGGGGGGATACTCTACGGTTAGAGTCTGCAAGAAGAATGGTTACTACTCGGACGAGGAGTATAAGCAGGGACAATATGTCTTTGGCAACATCTTCTACAACCTTACTCCGCGTTTCATCTTGGCTGCCGAGTATCTGTGGGGTAGTCGCAAGAATATGAATGGCGAGAAGGCTACCGCCAACAGGGTAAATATCCTCGCCAAGTACAACTTCTAACATCGTTGGGGAGATACTCCTTGCGAGATGTAGGCGCATTGCAGACCGAGTGTTTGCGGTGCGCCTTTGTTGTGCGAATTTGGCAATTTCTAAAATAATCGCTACTTTTGTACAATAAGAGTGCGCTCAATTCGGAATGGTTGAGGTGCTATAAGTGCAGACGATATGGCGAAGAAGGAGAAAAAAGCGGAGCGACAGAAGAGGCGAGGCGCAAAGGGGTTAGGTCTCCTGAAAATCCGTAAGCAGGTGATTGGCGAAACCCTGCTCTATGCCATTATTTGGACGGCGGTGTTGCTTGTGCCGTTTATGAATGCGGGCTTGATGTCGGAGCAGATTGTTGATGTTCCGATGCTGCTTACCTCGTGGTTGAAGATTGTTCCATTCTATATTATCTTCTTGCTGAACAACCACGTACTATTTCCGTTTCTGTTTGCAAAGAAGAGATATACTATCTATGCGTTGGTCTCGGTAGTTCTGATTGCTGCAATCTTCTCTGCCTTGGAATTTTACGAGCAGTCGGAGGACCTCGGTGTCGCTTGGCCTTTCGGACCTCTTGCTCACGCCGATAGACAGCACATCTCGCTAACGGTCTTTCCGTGGTGGGGTAATATGATTGCTGCGGCGATGATGTTGGCGGCGAACAATATCATGCGCCGAATGTATCGCTCGATGCAGGCCGACGAGGACTCGGAGCGACTGCAACGACAGAACATACAGGCGGAGATGTACTACCTGAAACATCAGATAAACCCCCACTTCTTTATGAACACGCTCAATAATATCCACGCCCTTGTGGATATCAACACCGAGAGTGCCAAGCAGGCGATAATAGAACTCTCGGATATGATGCGTTATGTGGTCTATGACACGAGCAAAGACTCTATTCCGTTGCGACAGGATATAGAGTTTATCACGAACTATATCGAGTTGATGCGTATTCGCTATCCCGAAGATGTGGATATTACCTTTGTACACCCTAAATTGATATCAAATAAGGTTATAGTTCCTCCGTTGATATTTATCGTGTTTGTGGAGAATGCCTTTAAGCACGGTGTTAGTTATGACGGAGAGTCCTATATCCATATAGAGATCTCCTGCACGGAGAGTCAGGTTATTGCCCACTTTGAAAACTCGGTGCATAAGGCGAAAGAGTCGCACCAGTCGGGTATCGGTCTTGAAAATGTACGCAAACGCCTTGACCTCATCTATGGCAAGGATTACACCCTGCAAATTGAGGACGACGTGGAGGGCAAGTATTGTATAACGCTTAAAATACCCATTATAAATGATCAGATGCATCGCAATAGATGATGAGCCGTTGGCTCTGCGCCAAATAGCGGGATATATCTCCAAGATACCGTTTCTGTCGCTTGACGCTACGTTTAGAAGTGCTGTGAAGGCGAATGAGTGGTTGCAGGAGAATAGCACCGACCTGATATTTGTGGATATAAATATGCCCGATATGTCGGGCGTGGAGTTTGTGCAGGGGTTGCAGAATCCGCCGATGGTGATCTTCACCACCGCCTACGTTGAATATGCCATTGAGGGGTATAAGTTGGAGGCTATCGACTACCTCTTGAAGCCGTTTGGCTTGAAGGATATACAGCGTGCCTCCGAGAAGGCACAGTCGCTCTTTGAGTTGCGTGCCTTCCGCGATAAGATGCTTGCCGAGGGCGGAACGGAAGACGAGACAATAGGTGCCGACGACGATAATAAGGAGTCTATCTCGGTGCGTGCCGACCACAAAACCACGCTCGTCAAGGTAAGCAACATCATCTACCTTGAAAGCGAGGGCGAGTACGTGCGACTACACCTTGCCGATGGCACAAAACTCGTTACGCTGTTCAGATTGAAGAATATGGAACGCTCGTTGCCAACATCAACCTTTATGCGTATCCATCGCTCCTATATTATCAACCTTGATTATGTTACGAGTTACACCAAGGGGCGCGTCTTCCTTGGCGAGGACTATGTACCTATCGGAGAGAACTATAAGGAGGCCTTTGCGCGTTACGTGGAGCGCAAATACTAACCGAAACAGAGAGGTGTATGGCCTCACCTCTGCTCGGCATTGCGTTTATTGTCTATACTGCCGAATGTGAACTTCATTTGATTTTTTGTCTGTCGTGATTTGTCAGTGTGGTGCTGTACTTTTGTGTCGTCAAACAAACATTAACAATGAAATTTTCAGCCTCGCCAGAGCGTTGGATTTGATTACAATTTGTAACTTTAATTAAAATTCCGACAGTTATGAGTACCGCAGGACTTATCAACCGCTATGTGTGGTTTGTTACGACCATCTATAATCGTGGGCCTATATCGCTCGAAGATATACAACATCGCTTCGAGTCGCATTTTGGGCGTGGCGAGGAGCTCTCGGAGCGTCAGTTCCACCGCTATACCGATGCTGTGGAGGAGTTGTTCGACATCGAGATAAAGTATAGTCGCACGCAGCGAGGTTATGTTGTTGCCGACCGTGAGGGCATTGACAATATGGGTATGCGCAAGTGGCTCTTGCAGACCTTTTCGGTGAATGGAATGTTGCACGAGAGCCAGGAACTCAAAAACCGTATCCTTTTGGAAGATGTACCCTCGGGACAGCAGCACCTGACGACTATTGTTGATACGATGCGTGAGGGTGTGGCGCTCTCAATGACTTACCATAGTTTTCATCGTGAGGAACCTTCAACCTTTGAGGTTGAGCCGTACTGCGTGAAACTCTTTGAGCAGAGGTGGTATATGCTTGGCAAGAGCGAGGGGTATGATGAACTACGCTTGTATGCTCTCGACCGCATCAAGGCGTTGGAGCCTACCGAGCGCAAATTCAAACTGCCCAAGAAGTTCGATGCGACGAAGTTCTTTGAGGACTACTACGGCATTATCATTGACGACAATGAGTTTGTGGTAGGACCTGTGGCGTTGAAGGTCGATTCGTGGCAGAGCAAGTATCTCCGCACTCTGCCTCTGCACCACACGCAGGTCGAGGTTGAGCGCACCGATAAGTATTCGATTTTCGAGTACCGCTTGTGTCCGTCATTCGATTTTAGGCAGAAGATTTTGTCGTTGGGAGCAACGACGGAGGTGCTTGCACCGGCAACGCTTATTGCAAAAGTTTGCGAGGAGGGCATTGCCGAGCATGCACAGCCCAACGAGGAGTATAAATTTAAGGTGTATAAAAAGTAAAATGCTATGATTAACAAAGATTTTTATAGAGAATTTGTTTCAGAGTTTTGCAAAAAACTACAAGAAGTCCCCGAAAAGTGTCATCCGGAATCAGGAATTTTTATTCCTTATACATTTGACAAATATACCGAGGCTGAAAAGAAGATATTCTTTGTGGGTATTGATACTGCTGGTTGGATAAAAACAACAGAAATGTTGAACGACTTTAGTAGCAATAATATTGATAGCTATTTAGAGAAAAATAGCAAGGTGGTAACAGTGCAAGGAGAAAATCAAGATGGGACTGACCGCCACAGCTTTGATAAAAATAACTCGTGGAGATGTAATCATATGTCTCGTTTTTGGCCGTTCTGTCAAAAGTTATATATCTACATTATGACGGGAGAGTTGGTAAATGTTACAGACTTCACCAAAGAACATTACGATTTGTTGGAAGGAGCAGGCTATGGCAATCTTTCGTTGGTAGAGATAAAGAAGGGGTGGCTAGAAAAAATACACAAGTGCGAAGATCGTGACCTAGTAAAAGAGTTACACACCTATGTCAATGGAATGGAAAAGTTTGAGCATCTCTTTCAGGCGTACGAACATCCGGATTTAATCATCGTTTTAGGACAACGAGGTTATAGAAACGATGTTCTCAAAGGATTAGAGGCGAAGAAAATAGAATCCAATGAGTTTGCCGATGTATTTCAGTTGGGTAAATACAACTCTCATGTTATATGGACATATCATCCTAGTGCACGTAAAAATCGTGCTTTTCGCAGCGAAGTATTACAGCGCTTAGGCACTACAGCCCGAAACCTTTTAGGATTGGCAGAATAATTTTTTAGACTAATGAACATTCTTTCCCCTCTCTGACCTGATGTGGCAGAGAGGGGTTTTACTTTTGTCGCAAAATAAAACCTAAAATCAATACAAAACCAATGGAAGATTTGCTTTACGCTGAATTTGATTTTTCGCAGTACGACCCATTAGCAAACATAAATGCTATATTAGAAGAAATTGCCCAAAAGAATCTCGACATCGAGGAAATCGCGACCACAATGGAGAAATCAGGGAATGCAACACCAGAAAAAGTGGTACAGATAGATATTATAGAGCAAGAAATACAAGAACTGAAAAAACGGGCAGATTACTATCTTGCACACTTAACCAAATTATGGCACGATAGGCTTTGGGATGTTATTAATCTCTTCGGAAGTGATATGACTGTTGAAAATAATACAATCCGAGTAGAATTAGACAGTCATCGTTTAAATTATGTCCAAATAGAGCTTAATGCTTTTAATAAATGCAGGTATGAATATGGGGTGGTGTCATATGACGATAGTAACAATGATGACAGTTTCGATATGCCACGATATCACCAACCGCTACAACGCATCAATAATTATGGTTATGTAGATTTAGACAAAGCGTATGATCTATTTACCAAACTTATTGAGAAATTGGCAGATTGGATTACAAGATCTGAATGTTCGTCTCTCTATCTGTCCTAATATGGCAGAGAGGGGTTTTACTTTTGTCGCATAAAACAATGATGCGATGAATGGGATAGTAAAAATGCGAGATGTGCGGTTTGATAAAGACCTTTTTATCAACTTCCGCACGCGAACAATGCTCGATAATCTGCTGTGTAGTTATCAAGGTCTGCCCAAGGGCGTTAATTATATGATTATTGGCGACCCGGGCGTAGGTAAGACTACAATCATACTCGATATGCTTGCCAACATACGCAAGGCTCAACCTTCGGCACGCATACTTTTTATTAGTGCCGAAATGAACGAAATTGACCTTGCAATCTATGTGGAGCGTTTTCCAAAGTTTGGCGACCTCGATATTCTATTTATCGAAGGTGGCTTTGATGAGTGTGGGCATTCGTGGCAGACGGTTGCCGACACGCTTGATGATGGGTGGGATATAGTCGCTATCGACTCGTTTCACGAGTTGCAGGGCATTGTCAAAGAGGAGGAGAATGTAACTAACAAACGAGCCGAGAGTATGCTCCTATCGCTTATCAAACAACATAACAAGGCTCAAAATGACCGAAGTGTCAACACCACATTTCTAACGATTCAGCAAGTAACCAAGTCGGGCGCATTTGTCGGCTCTAATCGCCTGAAACATATGATTACGGCGATGATGGAGTTGCGTCTGGACAACCCCAAAAACATCTATTCTGACCGCTATATTACCTTCTCGAAGCACCGCCGAGGGGATGTGGGCGTGAAGCTATATTACAACCTCTCCACTACGGGCGATGTCGATTTTGACGAGGAGCGCTACGAACAGGATCAAAGCATACGCCGTATGCAACGCAATGTCCGCAATCAGTTGCACGACTTTGCAGACAGATTTGATGAATTGTTTAACAATCTAAACAGAGAGAAAAATGGATAATAGATCTTACACCGCGTGGCGTGATAATTTCATTGCCTCACAACTCCCTTACCGCACCGTAGAGCCACAAGAACTAATAGCTTCGGGCGAGAACACCTACCTGATGCACGGCTTGGAACTTGAAGTCGAGCCTCATATTTCCAGCCAAATAGATGCCTTCATAGGCGTGTCGCCTCGTCAATCAAAGGCTGTTACCGACACCTTCGGAGCAAATGGTATCCGTGATTTGCGAAACTATCTCGCTTTATCTAATAGTGTGGAGAAGGCTGGCAAACTCGCCTTGATTGCCGACCCCAATGAGCGAAAAATCGTAGGTGCAACGCACCTCAAACAAGAAGCAATACCGGCCGAAGGTTTCTTTGACTTTTTGGAGATGTT
>JAFXHB010000126.1 GCA_017536605.1 Alistipes sp. | reverse complement strand
CTCCAAGACTTTGCCTACGTTTATCACGATATCCACCTCGTCGGCACCATTCTCGATTGCCATAGCCACCTCCAACATCTTCACTTCGAGGAAGGTCTGCGAAGCAGGGAAGCCGGCGGCAACACTCGTAATGCGCATAGGCGAACCATCAACAGCCAAGCCTACCGTCTCAACAAATGATGGATAGACGCATATTGAGGCAACATTCTTCAAATCGGGGTACTTCGTATAGAACTCCACAGCACGCTTGGCGAATGCCGATACCGACTCGACCGAGTCGTTGCAGGTGAGCGTTGTCAAATCAACAGCCGAGAGGGCAAACGCATATACCTCCTTGCGGCAGTTACGTATTGACAACTCCTTAATGCGGGCCACCTCTGCGGCAACTTCCGCCTCTGTCAATGCAGGTGCAAAATCTGTTAGTTTATTTTTGTACTCCATAGTTTTTTGGCTTTTAGCCATTAGCCATTAGCTATTGGCTCTCTGTTTTCCGTTTATTTTATTCCGCGAACGTGCTTCTCCCACGCCCAAGCCGAACGCAAAGTGTCGTCCAACGAACGCTCTGCCTTCCAGCCGAGTTCCTCATTGGCGTGTGCTGTATCTGCCCAGATAGCCACCACATCACCCGGACGACGAGGTGCAACCTTGTAGTTGAGTTTTAACTCGTTCACGCGCTCAAAGGTGTTTACCAACTCCAATACCGACACTGCACGACCTGTGCCAACATTGAATATCTCGTAGTTCTCTTTGCTCTTTCCGTCAATCATTCGCTTGATAGCAACAACGTGTGCCTTTGCCAAATCCACAACATCTATGTAGTCGCGCAAGCACGAGCCGTCAGGGGTGTTGTAGTCATCGCCAAATACCGAGAGGCACTCGCGAACACCGGCAGCAGTCTGTGTGATAAATGGAACGAGGTTCTGCGGCACACCACGTGGCAACTCACCGATAAGAGCCGATGGGTGTGCGCCGATTGGGTTGAAATAGCGCAAAGCGATGCCTTTCAAGCCCTCTGCACCGTATGCAGCCACCGAGTCGCGGAGGATATCCTCGCACATCTGCTTGGTGTTGCCGTAAGAAGAGGTTGCAGGCTTACGTGGGGTCTGCTCTGTTACAGGCAACTCATCTGCCTCGCCATATACGGTAGCCGACGACGAGAAGACGATATTGTGGCGGTCAAACTCGCGCATAAGGTCAATTACGTTCATAAACGAGAGGAGGTTGTTGCGGTAATACTTCATAGGGTCTGCCACCGACTCACCCACAGCCTTGAAGGCTGCGAAGTGGATAATCGAGTCAAACTCATACTCCTCAAACACCTTGCGGAACGCCTCTTTGTCGCAGCAATCAACATTTATAAAAGGAACATCTACGCCTGTGATTTTGCGTACACCCTCTACGCCCGACATATCCGAGTTAGAGAGGTTGTCTGCTACCACGACATTCAATCCTGCGTTGATTAACTCAACTGCGGTATGAGAGCCAATATATCCGGCTCCACCCGATACTAAAACTGTTTTGGTCTTCATATTTGTAGTTATTTAGTTAATTATTACGTCCAATAAAAGTGTGTACCGCCTATAAAATGCGCTATTCTACGCAAAGATAGTAGATTTTTTGTATATTTGTCCAACTTTTAATAAAAAAAGTAGTTATGAACATTATTACAGCCTCTCATATCACGAAGAGGTACTCGGTACACACCGCGCTTGATGATGTTTCGGTTGAGATTCCGCGCGGTTCGGTATATGGACTTTTAGGTCCTAATGGTGCCGGTAAAACAACACTTATTCGCACAATTACACGTATTCTCCTTCCCGACGAGGGCGAGATATGCTTTGATGGTCGCCCGATAAAGCAGAGCGACATCTATCGCATCGGATATATGCCGGAGGAGCGCGGTCTCTATCGCAAGATGAAGGTCGGCGATCAGGCACTCTTCCTTGCCCGTCTTAAAGGTATGTCGCGCCACGATGCTCTGGTGGCACTGAAAGAGTGGTTTGAGCGTTTCGGCATCAGCGAGTGGTGGAACAAGCGCGTTGATGACCTCTCGAAGGGTATGGCGCAGAAGGTGCAGTTTATTGTTACGGTGCTTCATAAACCGGAACTCCTTATCTTTGACGAGCCATTTTCGGGCTTTGATCCTATCAACGCAAATATACTCAAAGAGGAGATTTTGCGCCTGCGCAACGAGGGGGCAACGGTCATATTCTCTACCCACAATATGTCGTCGGTGGAGGAGATCTGCGACCATATAACCCTTATCAACAAGTCGAAGAATATCCTTTCGGGCAAGGTTGATGATATTCGTCGCGCACACGGAGGAAATATCTTCTCGGTGCAGTACAAGGGCGAGTCGTCGTTGCTTACGGAGCGCGTGGGTGCGATTTGCGAGATTTTGGAGAGTGAGCCGAGCAATACATCTCTCTCCACGTTGAAGGTGCATATACCTCGCAATGAGGATATTCGCTCGGTGGTAGCCACCATAAACGATACGGTAGAGTTGCACCAATTCGCCGAAACCATTCCAAGTATGAACGACATTTTTATTCAAGCAGTTAGGAGTTAGGAGATAGGAGATAGAAGATTTTGAAGATGAGAGATAGTGTTATATTGAAAAAGAGTAAATCTTTTGCGTTGAGGATAATTAAGTTGTACAAATATTTGAATGAGCAGAAGCACGAGCATATACTCTCAAAACAACTATTGCGTTGTGGTACAAGTGTAGGAGCAAATGCAAAAGAGGCGGTATATTCTCAATCAAAAGCGGATTTTACCGCAAAACTATTTGTAGCGCAAAAAGAGTGTGCAGAAACTGAATATTGGTTAGAACTATTGTACGAAAGTGAGTATATAAATAAAAGCGAGTTTGATAGTGTTTACGAGGACTGCCAAGAGTTGATGAATATGATTGTTGCATCAACAAAAACTCTGCAAGGCAAAAATAACTCCTATCCCCTATCTCCTAACTCCTAACTAAATTTTGATAGTATGAAAAATATATCACTAATTATTGGTCGTGAATATCGCGAGAGGGTATTTAAGAAGTCCTTTCTTATAACGACTATTATGATGCCGCTGCTGATGATTCTACTCGGAGCAGCACCAACTCTTATTATGGAGTTCGTGGATAGCGAGATGCGTAATATCTGGGTTGTTGATGAGAGTGGGGTAGTGGCTCCGCAGTTGCACTCCGACGAGGAGATAACCTTCACCGTAAAGGAGGGCGACCTCGCCTCTGTATTGGTTGCATCTTCGCAAGACGAAGATAACTTTGGCGTGTTGCATATCGGCAAGAATATCGTTACAGACCCGAATGCGGCACACCTCTACACCACCTCCTCATCATCGTTGGTGCTGGAAGAGAGTATAGCCAATCAGATAGAGAAGGTTATCGAGACCGAGCGATTGAAGGCGTACAACATAGAAAATCTTGACGAGATACTCAAAGATGTTAAAGCAGAGGTGCATCTCGCCACCACGCGTACTGACCAAGGCGACGATAAGGCGAGTTCTACGGCGGTCTCCTCACTTATAGGTATGCTCCTCGGATTTATCCTCTACTTCTTCCTTGCAATATACGGCTCAATGGTTATGCAGAGCGTGATTGACGAGAAGTCCTCGCGCATCTTGGAGGTTATGGTATCGACCGTGAAGCCATTTGAGATGTTGATGGGTAAGGTTCTCGGTGTGGCTCTCGTAGCGGCAACACAGGTTGCAGTATGGGGCGCACTGATAGTGCTGTTTAGTGCAGTTATAATCCCTGCGATACTACCTGAAAATATCCTCCAAGGTGTTCAGCAGGTGCAGGCGGGAGGCGATATTGGAACACTTGCTATGCAGCAAGATGTCTCGCCGGAGATGCTTACCGCGATGTCATCGCTGCTTGATACGGGGCATATCGCCCTGATGCTTGGTGCGGTATTACTCTTCTTTGTGGGCGGCTTCCTCCTCTACGCTTCGTTGTACGCGGCAGTGGGTGCAAGCGTTGATCAGGCGCAAGATGCACAGCAACTCACAATACCTATCACTATCCCTATTATTGCGGCATTCGTGGTGATAATGTTGATTATGAAGGACCCCAACTCGCCAATAGTATTCTGGTGTTCAATGATACCGTTTACCTCACCTATCGTGATGGTGGCGCGAATCCCAAGCGGTATCCCCGTGTGGGAGATAATAGTATCTCTTGTGATGCTCTATGCAACCTTCGTAATCTCAATGTGGGGGGCGGCAAAGATATATAAAGTGGGTATCTTTATGCACGGCTCAAAACCTACATTTAAGGATATTTGGCGTTGGTTACGTAACGGATAGCAAAAAATAGGCTTAAAAATTTGCTATTTATATACAAAGTATATACCTTTGCACCGTTAAAAAAATAACAATGGGCGATTTGCCCGAAAATTGCAACAGAAAAGAAGTTTCACACATAAACATTATTAAAATTATGGCACAAATTAAAATTGGTATCAACGGTTTCGGACGTATCGGCCGTATGGTATTCCGTGCAGCTTGCACACAGACTGAGAAGTATGATGTAGTAGGTATCAACGACCTTTGCCCAGTAGATTACTTGGCTTATATGCTTAAGTATGACACAATGCACGGTCAGTTCCAGGG
>JAFXHB010000125.1 GCA_017536605.1 Alistipes sp. | reverse complement strand
ATGTTCGGCTTCGGCAACGTAGGACGCGGTCTGTACGATGTACTGAACTCCATACCTTCAAAAGATGCAGAGATAAAGCGTGTATGTGTGCGCGACATCACGAAGGATAGGGGCGTAAATATCCCCATCACCGATAACCCCGACGACATCTTCGCAGATAAGGAGATAAACCTCGTCGTGGAGTTGATAGACGATGCAGAGGCGGCTTACCATATCGTCAAGCGAGCCTTGGAGAGTGGTCGTGCGGTGGTATCGGGCAACAAGAAGATGTTGGCGCACCACCTACCAGAACTTATAGAGTTGCAACAGAAGCACAACGTCGCGTTGCTCTACGATGCTTCGGCTTGCGGAAGTATCCCCGTAATACGCAACCTCGAAGAGTATTACGACAACGACCTGCTCGTCTCGGTAAAAGGTATTCTGAATGGCTCATCGAACTTTATCCTCTCAAAGATATTCAACGAGAACTACTCCTACGATGTCGCACTGCGTCGCGCACAGGAGTTGGGCTTCGCCGAGAGCGACCCGACACTTGATATTGGAGGTTGGGACTCGCTCTTTAAGTTGATCATCATCACCGTACACGCCTTCGGTTGTTACGTTTCGCCCGACAAGATATTTACATACGGTATCTCTTCGATGAACGACGACGATATTCGCTTCGCAAACGAAAAGGAGCGACGCTACAAGTTGGTGGCACACGTCGAGAAGTTGGAGAACGGGAAGATTATAATGAGCGTTATGCCTCAACTCATCTCGCGCGAGAAGTATATCTACTCGGTAGAGGACGAGTTCAATGGCGTGGTTATCAAGGGTAAGTTCTACGACAAGCAGTTTATGTTCGGACGTGGGGCAGGAGGACACCCGACAGGCTCTGCCGTATTGAGCGATATTACCGCCTGCCTCTACAACTACCGCTACGAATATAAGCGTATGTTCGGACACTCGCCCGTAGAGTACACCGACAATGTTTTGGTACGCGTATATCTGCGATATACAAATGTGGAGGATAGAGCCCTATTTAACTTCAAGAGTATAGAGGAGCAGTACATAAGCGACAACTACCAATATGTTGTGGGGCATATCTCGCTCGCCGAGTTGCGAAAGATAAACGACACGATACGCAACCGCGACCTGTTTATTGCCGCCTATCCGACAAAATAGCGCAAAAGAGGTGAGAGTTGATGATATTCTCACCTCTTTTTCTATACCAGAAGGTATAACATTAACTTTTTTGATATATCTTTGCACCCGAATTAAGTTTTTAAGAAAATTTAATAATTAAAGATATGAACCCATTTGCAAAGATCGATTTTGACCCAAAAATCGCATTCACACTACGCCACTACAACCGCGAGACCTTCGTGAAGGATATCATTGCGGGAATCATTGTCGGCATTATCGCTATTCCGCTCGCTATCGCCTTCGGTATTGCGTCGGGTGTTGGTGCGACAGAGGGTTTGGTAACTGCCATTATTGCAGGCTTTATCATCTCGGCACTCGGTGGCTCACGCGTGCAGATTGGAGGACCTACGGGAGCATTTATCGTCATTATCTATGGCATCATTCAGGAGTTTGGCACTGGCGGACTTGCCATTGCGACCATTATGGCGGGTATTATTCTCGTGTTGATGGGACTCTTTAAGTTAGGAGCTATCATCAAGTTTATGCCCTACCCTATCATCGTGGGCTTCACTGCGGGTATCGCCGTAACAATCTTCTCAACGCAGATGAAGGACCTCTTTGGTCTTACGCTCTCGGAGGGTGAGTCGGTACCGGCAGACTTTATCGAGAAGTGGGTATTCTATTTTGAGCATATTGACACGATAAATTGGTGGTCGCTCGGCATAGGTTTGGCAAGTATCCTTATCATCGCCGGCGCACCATACATCTCAAAGAAGTTGCCCGGCTCGCTACTCGCAATCGTGATTATGACCGCGCTCTGCTGGGCATTGGAGCACTTCGGCATCAACACAGGTGTTGAAACAATCGGCAAACTCCCTTCGGGCTTACCAGAGTTCCGTTTGCCTGCATTGGAGGTTGCTGCCGACAAGACTATCTGGGACACTATCCAATCGTTGCTCCCTGCCGCCTTTACTATCGCCATACTCGGCGCGATTGAGTCGTTGCTCTCGGCAATGGTTTCGGACGGTGTAATCGGCTCGCGCCACAACTCCAATACTGAACTTATGGCACAAGGTGCAGCAAATATCGTGGTCCCATTCTTTGGTGGTATCCCTGCTACGGGTGCTATCGCGCGAACAATGGCAAACATCAACAACGGAGGTCGTACCCCTGTTGCAGGTATTGTGCATACAATCGTTCTCCTGCTCGTGTTGCTCTTTATGGGAGACTTGGTATCTATGATTCCGATGCCGTGCTTGGCAGGTGTTCTGATTATGGTATCGTACAATATGAGTGGCTGGCGCACCATTCGCTCAATGTGCCGTCAGTCGCGCTCGGATATCGCAATTCTCTTTACGACGATGCTCCTCACCATCATCTTTGACCTCACGATTGCCATTGAGGTAGGTTTGGTATTGGCAGTAATTCTCTTCGTGCGCCGAATTATGGAGACATCACACATCTCGGTATTGCGTGATGAGATGGAGTTGCACCACGACGGCGAGGAGGGAGATGTTCAACTCGCAATTCCGCAAGGGGTAGAGGTCTATGAGATTGAGGGTCCATTCTTCTTCGGCGTGGCGACAAAGTTTGAGGAACTCACTCGCTCCCGCAAGGCTGCCCCGATACGTATTATACGTATGCGAAAGGTGTCGTTCATCGACTCAACAGGTATTCACAACCTTGAAATTTTCATTGAGTCGGCACAACAGAATGGACAGCACATCATCTTGTCGGGCGTAAACAAGCGTGTATATAGTGCTATTGAGCGTGTAGGTCTTGTTACGAAGATTGGTAAGGAGAATGTCCTTGACCATATTGACAAGGCTCTCGCGCGTGCCGAAGAGTTATCCTCGCAGATTACAAAATAAGCAACATAAAGAGTAGTAAAAACGACCAAAGTATTATGCTTTGGTCGTTTTTATTTGGAGTGTCATTGCCATATCCTGCACCACAGAACCACTACCGAGATAGTCGCCATCGGAGAACTCCAACAGCCTGCCCGCCTCCTCAAAGCCGAGTTTTGCATAGAGCCGTTTCGCATCAAAACTGCTCGGAATAAGGGCCGCGAGGTCGAACTCTCCACTCGCCTCCACCATTTTCAGTGCCTCGTTGAGTAGTTGCGTCGCAAGACCGCGCCCACGATACTCGGGTTGCGTAGCCACCGCATAGATATATGCCACCCGCTTACCCCACGCCTGCAACGGCACAACGAAGAGCATAGAGACCACACGCCCCGCCTCCTTATGCGTCATCGGCACAGCGTCGTTATGTCTAATCAGGAAGGAGTCGATATCGGCATAGTCGTCGCCGAAGATATTGTGCCACATCTCTCGCATATCGCGTTGCTCCTCCGTAAGGTGTAGTGCCGATACCTTTTCAAGCAGTATCGTTGGCGAGTAGGATAGTTTCGCAAAGCGAAGCCCCTCCAAGCCAAGGTCATCTTCGCGGTTTATCAACTCAAACTCCTCTTCAAGCGACTGCGCCATCAGGCGATTTATCATCGTTGCTGCGCCCTCACACTCGGAGTCATACTTCTCTACGTGGGTGCAGAAGGTACGAGCAGTTATCGGCGTACCGTAGGAGAAGGCTACAACCTGACCATTGGCATATAGCACCTCACCACGCAGACCGAGAGCCTCCATATTCTCAAAGGCACGCCCCATTGCCATCTGCTCGGCACGCTCCATTTCACCCACTTCGCGACCTTTCAACCACTTATCGTTGAGCCTTTTGCACTCTCTTATATTATCGCGCGAAAGAGGCTCTACGCGCCAATCGTTGCGCTCAACAAAGCGGTTTATATGGTTTCGCTTGGGTTGATACTTACGCCCTCGCAACTGCGCCAAGTCTTCGCTACGATAGATATAGTCGTATAGGGCTCGCGGAGCATCAAAAGCGAACTCCATCGGATAGTTCTCCTCCAAGAAGTCGCGCCACTCCTGCGAAAGTCCATATAAGCGTAGCGAAATTTGTTGCGCAGCGGCATCGCGCAGCAATAGAGCCAATGCCACGCGCTTATCGCCACCTCCAACGGGTTGCATATATGCCTTGCTCCCGCCATAATCAAAGCGGATAAAGAGGAAGCCCTCCGCCTCACCCACCTCGCTATGGTAGGTGTCGCTCCAACAGAAGATATTGGCAAAGTTAAGGTCGCAATTCAACACATCGCTACACCCTATATAAGCATCGAACAGTGGCTTGTCGGCCACTGTTACGAGGTGAAAATCTATATGTTGCCTATGCTCCATTAGCACGCTTTAAGCGACATATCAAGCGACTTTATCTGATGCGTCAATGCGCCAACCGAGATAAAATCAACACCCGTTTCGGCATAGTCGCGCAGGGTGTCAAGGGTGATACCGCCACTCGATTCGGTCTCACAGCGACCTGCCACCAGAGCCACCGCCTCACGAGTCTTCTCCACCGAGAAGTTGTCGAACATAATCCTATCGACACCTCCCGCAGCGAATACCTCCTTGATATCCTCCAACGAGCGCACCTCGCACTCAATAGGGATATTCTTGCCTTTCGCCTTCAAATACTCCTTCGCGCCCGTTACCGCCTTGGCTACGCCACCGGCAAAGTCTATATGGTTATCCTTCAAAAGAATCATATCAAACAGTCCGATGCGGTGGTTCTTTCCGCCACCAATCTCAACGGCCATCTTCTCCAACACGCGCATTCCGGGCGTTGTCTTACGGGTATCAAGCACCTTCGTATGCAGGTCGGCAATACGATCGGCATATACCGCAGTCTGTGTTGCCACACCACTCATACGCTGCATAATGTTGAGCAAAATTCGCTCGGCACGCAACAGCGACTGCAAGTTGCCCTCAACATAGAAAGCCACATCGCCAACCTTTACACGGCAGCCATCGTTGAGAATCTGCTCAAACTTAACCTCGCTATCAAGTCGTTCAACGACCATCTTCGCAACCTCTATGCCGGCAATAATGCCCTCCTGCTTGCACAACAGGCGCATACGTCCGCGCTCCTCGGCAGGGATACAGCACAACGAAGTGTGATCACCGTCGCCAATATCCTCCTTGATTGCCAACTCTATAAGTTCCTCCACATAGGGTTTGTACTCTGCTTTCATCTCTATCTTATTTATTGTTTGGGTTGATCGGTAAACTCTACCTTATAAGGCTTACGCTTCATAGCAAAGCGAATGGTGATGTTCTCTTTTCCACTCAACTCGCCCTGCAACGACTCTACCTCATAATCGGCACTATCCACATCTTCAATGTGCGGTATTGCGCTCTTCACGTCAAATACATACTTTTGACTTCTTCCATCCTCCGAATAGGTAATTGTGTAGGGAACATTCTCAAAGAGCAAGGTCAGCGGAGAGTCGCTCTCTGTAAGGCGGAAGTTCGGGAACGTTATATTCATCTGCTCCTTCGTGATATCCAAAATATCTATCCTTACCCTATAATCCTCTTTGCTATATACAACTGCATCGGTTGCATCGGTTGTGGTAAAGGTTGCCTCATATACTCTGGACCAGTTTCCACTCAAACCGCCACCGGGACCAAGGCACGAGGTGAGAATAAACGCCAACGAGGCACAAAGCAATAATGTTACTCTTCTCATAATAATACTATTTAGTGCTAAATACTACTCTATAAACTTTATCTTTCTTCTGCAACTCAAAATCAAAGGTTGTGGTTGCACCTATGGAGGCCTTGATGTTACGCATAGTATAGTCATCGCGTTCAACCTCGCCTATCATAGGCACTGCATCTGCTACATCTATCTTATAGGTTATACCATCTTCGCCCTGCTCTACCGTATAAGGAAGCGACGGAACCTTGATAACCAACTCCGGCATCATCGCCACAAATTTAACCCCCAAGAATGTAAAGTCCAACTTGCCGGCGTGAATGTCGGGAATTTCAACCTTAACCTTCGTAGTGCCACTATGTCTTGTATCAACAATCGCACCACCAAAGCCATCTATCTCATAGGTCGTATATCGCCCCTCGTAGTTGTGGGGTGTAGCATCTCCACCACCATTGCCCCCATTCATACACGAAGTCAGGCAACAGATAAGTCCGATACATATCGCAATAATCTTTTTCATCTATCTTCTCTCCAAAATGTTAAACATAACCTTTACTCCACCCGTTACACCTCTACCACGCTGCACAAAGCGGTTTCCCATCGACTCAAAGTAGAAGGTGTCGTAGGAGGTGTTTGTCGCATTTCTGCACCAAAAATCAACGCCCCAAAAACGCCCCTCAAAGCGCACCGTCGCATCAACCAACACGTAGAGTGGCTGCGAGATGTCGTTCGCCTCGTTCCAATATATGCGTCCCGCACCCGTAGCGCCCACATTCAACACAATGCGGTCTATCCACTTGGTGGAGATAGGTATCATCTGCGACAGTCGCAAAGATAACGAATTTTGCGGACAATATGGTATGTAATGCCCTGCATAATTCACGCCACCCGACTTAAACTCCCTAAATCGAGCATTTGTATATCCATACGCACCCGTCAAGGTCAAGGTCTTGGCGATACGTGCCGAGAAGGAGAACTCGCCACCAAAGGAGCGTGTACGTCCCGCATTTGTCATCATTCGTCCCGTACTATCTTCGTCGGGGAAGACTGTCAGTTGCTGGTTAAAGCACTCAATGTAGAAGAGGGCTACGTCTGCCGTAAATGCCCTATTGCGCGTTGCAAAGTGTCCGCCCAACTCCAAGTTGTAACTATGCTCCGGGTCGTAGGCGCACAACTCCTCAACATCTATCTCCTTGTAGAGCCCCATCGCCGACATCACACGACGCTGCAATACCTCCGAGAACATCTGCGTATTGAAGCCTCCCGCCTTATAACCCTTTGAAGCGGAGAGGTAGAGCATATTATCGCCTCGTTCATCTACATTTACCGCCACCGAGAACGACGGCGAAAACTCCAAGAAGCCACGCGATAGTACATCTGTATCCGAGATTTTAAGCGGGTGTTGTGTATTGTTGCCACCCTGACGGAATACCGAATAGCAGGTATCTGTCGCCGTGTTGTAGCGCATCTGCACCAACTCGTAGTCCAAACGCAAACCCAGCGCAAGTTGCCAACGACCAATATGCACCTCCGAGCGATGGTATAGTGCCACCGCGCTGTTGTGGGTGGTAAATCGGCTATCAAGGGCAAAACTATCGGCTCCCGCCCCCGTCAGGTCGCCCCAACGATACTCCACACCCGAAGCGTCGTTGTTGATGTTTTTCAGAATCAACTCCTCAATACCGGTCGTACCAAAGGTTACCGGTGCAAACATCTTCTGGCTCTTGTACGAGCCAAAAGCACCCACCAGCCACCTATATACACCCTCGTCGCGCGAGCGCAGAACTATATCCTCCGTAATATCGTGCTGTTGCTTGCGCTGTTCAAGGATAAAGTAGTCTTCGGGCAAGAAGTCATTATCAAGATGCATCTTGTCGCTCATATATTGGTAGGAGGTAACGCTCGCAAGCGACATACGCCCAAAGTCGTAGTGCAGGCTCAAACCCTCGCTCGCCGCATAACGGTTGTAGGAGCAGGGCTCGTTGTAACATATCTTACCCACCAACTCCTCGCGGTGCTTCTTCTCGTTCGGACTGCCAATGTATTCGTAGGGGTAGCCACCCTGCTTTACTGCCGAGAAGGCTATCGTGTTGTCAAGACGAAATGCCCCCTTGCGATACTGCAACTTGGTGCGGACATTTCCGCTATTCTCCCTGTCGCACATACGCCCCGTATGGTCGTTGCGGTAGTAGCCGTCGTTGTGGGCATACTGCGCCGAGATTGAGAAGCCGAGATTGTCGGCAAAACGGCTGTATGCCGAGGCCGAAAAGCGATAGGCATTCTGCGAGCCGTACTCGGCACGTAGTCGCACACCTTGATAGTCCAATGGCGAGAGTGTGTATATATTTATCACACCCCCCATCGTATTGCGACCATAGAGCGTAGCCTGCGGACCGCGCAAGAACTCTATGCGCTGTATATCCTGCAACTCCGTATCGTAGAGATTCTTGTCCGCGATTGGTACATTGTCCACATTCATACCGACCACCGGCTGGTCAATACGCGTTCCCATACCGCGCACGTAGATTGAGGAGGTTATGCGCGAGCCGTAGTCGGGCATAAAGAGGTTGGGCACATCGGTAAGCACATCTTTAATTGCCGAGACTCCCCGCATTGACAAGGTGCGCTCACCCAATACCGACGAGGCGACAGCCTCACGACGCAACTCCGAGCCCTGCTTTATGGCGGTAATCTGCACCTTATCCACCGCGATAAGGGTATCCACCTTCTGCTCGTTATCGGAGGCATACACCACACCCGAAACCAACAACAGAAGCGATAATAGCAGATATTTTTGTATGCGTTGCGCCATAGTGCCAAAATCAACCCACAAAGATAGTGAAAAAAGTTAAAAATTAGAATGGCAACAAATGACAATGAATGGCATTCGGGCTTACGCCCTTAATGGCAGAGAGTGGCTATTTTTCCTGAAAAATCATTTTAAGCAGATGAGAGCAAGGCAAACAAGGAGCCGAGTCCGCAGCATACTTGCCCCCTCCAACAAAAAAATCACTTATGAGTGAGGAAATTTTGTGCTAAACGAGGAAGCGAGCCCGCAGCATACTTGGCGTACCACTCCAAAATCGCATTTTAAGGAGGGAAATACAAGGCGCACAAGAAATCGGGCGCACAGCATACTTGGCGTATGTGAGCAGCCCGATTATCGAAGTGCAACGCAGTAGTTGCCCCTTAAAATGCGATTTTTAATAGTTTTCAGCCTTAATCTCAAAGTAAGCCTTCGGATGAGCGCATACAGGACAAACCTCTGGTGCCTGCTTGCCAACTACGATATGACCGCAGTTAGAGCACTGCCAAATCATATCACCCTCACGAGAGAATACCAAGCCACCCTCTACGTTCGCCAAGAGTTTGAGGTAACGCTCCTCGTGCTCCTTCTCAATCTTCGCTACGCCCTCAAAGAGGTTTGCAATGTGGTCAAAGCCCTCCTCACGAGCCTCCTTCGCGAAGGTTGCGTACATATCTGTCCACTCGTAGTTCTCGCCCTCGGCTGCGTGCTTCAAATTCTCGGCTGTATCACTGATGCCACCGAGCAACTTAAACCAAATCTTGGCGTGCTCCTTCTCGTTGTTTGCTGTCTCCTCAAAGAGTTTTGCAATCTGAACATAGCCCTCCTTCTTTGCCTTTGATGCGAAGTAGGTGTACTTGTTACGAGCCTGCGACTCGCCTGCAAATGCGGTCCACAAGTTCTGCTCTGTGCGTGTGCCTTTCAAATCTTTCATAATATCCAAGTTTTTAGTTGTTTGTATTTTCTGTCTGTTTTTATAATGCGAAGGTACGACTTTTTTTCGTTTCTACAAATACTATTTTCTTATATCGCGATAAGTTTAGCCTATTTTTTTTGGAGTGTTACGAAAATTGTAGTAACTTTACATCAACCGAAAAACCTATAAACTAAACTATTATGAGCAATCGCACATTCACAATGATCAAACCGGAGGCTGTACGCGCCGGTGCCACTGCCGAGATTTTGAAGATGATTACCGACAACGGCTTCCGCATCGTCGCACTCCGTATGCACCACCTCTCGCGCAATGACGCTATGCGCTTCTATGCCGTACATAAGGGCAAGCCATTCTACGAAAAACTCGTTGAGTATATGTCGTCAGGTCCTATCGTGGCAGCAATCTTGGAGGGCGAGAACGCCGTGGCTTCGTACCGCTGCCTCGTGGGCGCAACAAACCCCGCAAATGCCGAAGAGGGTACTATCCGCCACCGCTTTGGCACTGACAACACGATGAATGCCGTTCACGCGTCAGACTCTGACGAAAATGCACGCATCGAGTGGCAGCAGCACTTTGTCGAGACTGACATTATGTTGTCAAAGGGTGCAGAGTTATCCAAAAAAGGCTAAAAACAAAATAATGTACCAAACTTTCCGTTTTTGGAATGAAGATTGCACAACAATCTATCAGCTGCGGTGATAACTGCACACCGCAGTGAGGTTTCTTCATTTATTTAAGTTTGGGTTAGTAAGAAACTCGCAATGAGTTTCGAGGTAAGAGGTCGTTGGGAAACGCCCTCTTATTTTTTTGTCTATTTGCGAGTTTCTTACTTTCAACCTGCTTACGCAGCAAGCCTCTGCTCGCTCGCGGGCAAAGGGCTCTGCGAGCCTATAACGACATTGGCGAGTGTCTGTTCGTGCAAGCCCGACAGCCATTCGCCAATATCGTCAAACTACTTTGTAGTTTCCTTTGCCCCCTCTCGCTCGGAGCCTTTGCCCTGCTCCTGCGGTCGTTAGTAAGAGAGAGCAGTATTCTTTCTCTGGACTACTTCAAGATGTGCGAAGCGAGAGCGCGCTGCAATCCCTTAATATCAGTGCTACGCTTGAACTCCTTCACCAAAGGCATCTGCATACCCTTAATCCAAAGCTTCATCTCGCAGTCGTCGTCCAATGTTCCGGCAGTCTCAATGCTGAAACGATCTACCGATCGGTATGGAATGGTGAGATACTCACGCTTCGAGCCGGTCACACCCTGAATATTAAGGAGAATGAGTCGCTTGTTAGTGAATACCCACTTGTCGCGGAATACTGCAAATGCAGACTCAATAGTCTCGTCCTCAATAAGGATTGCGCTAAATTCGGTTGTCAAATCGGCAAGATTTACTGCCGATGCATTGCCCATCAGTTTATCAAATAAAGACATAGTAAAACAAATTTAAGTTGGTGTTAATTCTCTTACACAAAGTTACAAAGAATAAAACTATTTCCAAATGATTATCTATAAAAAGCTACATTTTCAAGAAGAATAAAAACTCTATCCAACTTCCCATTCCGCAGTCGCAAAACGGCATTTGCCATTCGTTGTCATTCAATGCCATAGTTTCTCTCGCAATGAGTTCCGAGGTAAGAGGTCGTTGTTTTTCTATTTGTTTTTATTAACTTTGTGGTATGCAAGATGGTTGTTTTATGAGAAAGTGCAGATTTATTGCCCTATTTATTGGCATTATGGCTATTGCGGGTATTCCGATATCTCTTTCGGCGCAGCCATTGAGTAGGTATAGCGAAGAGTCCAAAGGCGGTAAGGCGGAGGCGCAGTTCCGACTTGGGGCAAGTTATGCTATGGGGCAAGGGGTTAATCAGAGTTACGAGAGGGCGGTAAAGTGGTATCGCAAGGCGGCTCATCGGGGGCACTCAATCGCACAGCACAACTTGGGCATCTGCTATGCCGAAGGTGTCGGTGTCGCCCAAAATCACTGCAAGGCGGCAATGTGGTTCAGCAGGTCTGCCAAGAGTGGGTTTGCCCTCGCGCAGTACAATTTAGCCATCTGCTACTACCACGGCACAGGCAGACCTAAAAACATCTCCAAGGCGACAAAGTGGCTACGTAAGGCTGCCGAGCAAGGGCACCCACTCGCACAACACGACCTCAATATCTTGCAGAATACCCAAAACAAGAGATAGAAGAGAGGTGTTAGACCTCAAAAACAATACACGCCCTCCGCTTGGAGGGCGTGTATTGTTTAATCATATTTTAAGGTTACTTATACTCAACCTTAACTTTATATAAGTGGCCATTATAAAGGGCTGAACCCAAGAAAGTTCCGCCATATACGGCAACCGAAAGTTTTTGACCGTTCGATACGCTCAATGCTGACGCAGTCCATGTTGTATAGCCTGTTCCAGTATCAACACTTGTCTTATAAGATGTGTCCATACTTGCACCCGAAGTATTCAGTGAAGTTGCAGAACTATCAACCACAGCAACATACATCGCTCTATTCTTATTACCAACGCCAGATGCTGCCACCTGAACATTAATACTTGTAGCAGATGGTACACGGAATGAAGGAGATAATACTCCACCTTTCTTACCGCCTCCAATCTGGATATACGACCCTTTATCGCTCGCATTTACTATCGACCAATCCGGATCACTATTCGTCCAATTTGCCTCGCAAGGGATACCTGTTACATTAGCAACAACACCCTTTGCCTCTGCAACATAGCCATTATCCAATACAATTGACACATTACAAGCATACTCTCCCCAGTTTCCAGAAGGGATATTTGTTTGGGAATTAGAGTTTCCGGTTGAACCCGTAACATTGAAGCTTCCTGCACCACTAAACGCAGCAGTCCAGCCTGCTTTTGCAAAATTATTGGCAATGTATGAATCAGACAAAGTTGCAGTTACAGAAACCTTATTTCCATCAAAGCTATTACTCTTTGATACTGTGTAACCAGTCTCTTTACTTGTCGCGTAAGAAGTCTGAACTGTATATGTAACAGTAGGGATAGAGGTTACATTAACCTTCTTTGCCTCGCCTGTGAGGTCGCGCTCCTCGCCATTTACGGTAACCTTTGCATAGGACATCACGGTGTAAGTACCGCTTGTAGGAACATCTACAACAACCTGCGAGAGCGAAAGGGTGTTGTTAGCCGAGATATTGCTTGCTACGAGGTTGCCGTCCAAGTCGTAAACCAAGGCACCAATAGCCGATACAGCCGAAGCCTCAACGCCCTCTACAACGATATTGTTCACATATACCTTGTTACCTGCCAATGTTGTTGAGTGGTTACCTGCATAGCTATCGTACCAAGTCTCAATAGAGCCGTTGGTAAGACCTGCGTGCTCCCAAGTAACCTTTACACGCATACGCTGTGATGCGGTAAGAGTTGCGCTTGGAATAACACGAATAAGCGATGTGCCGTCCTCTGCTACAGCCTGAATGGTAATCTTCTCGTCTGCAAATGGAGCAACATTTATATAATATACATAGTCGCCATTATCGTCAGCAGCAACATTCGCATTCTCAACAGTTACACTCTTTGCTGTACCTGCAAATGCAAGCGACATAGCCTTGGTCTGCGAAGTAGAGGTAGCGGTATAGCCCTGCAAATCGGCAATAAGGTTATTGCGAGCATCTGTTTGCAACGACTCTGTGTAATATGAGCCCCAATCAGCTTCTCTACCTGTAATAGTCTGTGTTCTACCAACACTTGTTGCGGTACCGGTAAATGCACCAGCGATTGCGCTATTTGCAGAAGAGATAGTAACCTTTGCCAACTTCTTTGGGGTTACACCGTCTGCCTCGTAAGCACGCACTGCAATAACACCTGTCAAGGTTGTAAGGTGTGTTGCTCGAATACCATCTGCCGAAACAGCCTCTGGTGTAGAAGCGTACATATATGGCTCCCACTTACCGCTCTGCGATGTAGGAACGGTGATATTCAAAGTCGAATTGTATGTACAATTAGCATAACCAACAGCATAGAAATTACCCAAACCCGGAGAACTTTCATTAAATCTAACATTCTCAACAACCACCTCCTGCGACATCGAAGTCGATGCCGATACCGCCGAAACAGGGTATGCAATGTGATAGATACGAGGCGACTCGGTAGGAACATTGATATCGCCCCAGAAGGCTGCGCTGTTAGTTCCTGCGCCACGCTTGATATCCAATGCGTTTACATAGTTAAATGTAGAGCCATAGTTGGCACTCTCCTGAACAAGGGCGATCTGGTCGTTCTCCTCCCACAAAGCCGACAAATCGTCGCCATAGGTTGCCTTGGTCTCCTCGCCAACGCCTACCTCGGCATAAATCTTAACCAATCCCTCCGGTACGGCACCATCGCCAAAACCCGGTGTGTTGGTTGTTACATCATCAAAATTGCTCTGACACGCTACAAATGCTGCAAGAGCCATAATCGAAATAAATAACTTTTTCATAATCTTTCCTCCTTTTAGCATTTGTTAATTAGAATGAATAATCCTCTCCCTCCGACGCATTGTCATAAGTCAATTCGCCCAAGGAGTTAATAAAGCCTGCTTCGCAGACAACATCTACCACATCAAACGATGGAGCGATGTACTCTTTGTTCGTTAAAAACTTCATAATACCTATTTTGTAATTTAGTTATATTCTTTTTCCAACTAATCGGGTACAAAAGTATATTTTTAAATTTTTACAAAAAAATTTTTTCAACGAACTGCCATTTTTTTACAACGAATAGGCAAGCAAACGGAAAACTGACGCTGCGGAGCGAGAGCAGAGGGAGCTTGCTCACTATGCCGAGCCGCGAGGAAGAAAAGCCTGCGAAGCAGGATTAACGGAAAGCGGAGAACGGAGAACGGAAAGCGGAACCGACGCACGAAGCAAGAGCAGAGGGTGCTTGCACACTATGCCTTGCAAGAAGGAGGAAAAGCCTGCAAAGCAGGATTAAAGCGGAAAACTGAGAACTAAAAAGTCTTGCAAATAGCCACCCGAAAACTGTCTTTTAGGATGATAAATGCAAGGCAAACAAGAAACCCACCCCGCAGCATACTGCAATCGGGCTATCGCAGAGCGGTAAAAGCGTGCAAAAAAAATCAGAGATGATTGAGGGAATTTTTTGCCAAACAAGAAGCGGAGTCCGCAGCATACTTGGCATATGTGAGCAGATGGAAAACAGAAAGCGGAAAACGGAAAACGGAAAACTAAAAAAAAACTTGCAAATAGCCACCCGAAAACTGCCT
>JAFXHB010000124.1 GCA_017536605.1 Alistipes sp. | reverse complement strand
GTGGTGCAGTTTACTCGCCTGCTTTGACCGACTTCATCATTATGAAGAAGAACACCTCGAATATGTTCTTGACCGGTCCGAAGGTTGTTAAGACAGTTACCGGTGA
Source organism: Alistipes sp. (assembly GCA_017536605.1). Taxonomy (GTDB): domain Bacteria; phylum Bacteroidota; class Bacteroidia; order Bacteroidales; family Rikenellaceae; genus Alistipes. Next base: position 3,499 of record JAFXHB010000124.1, on the reverse strand, counting down.
GGATGTAACACAGGAGCAGTTGGGTGGCGCAGTAGTTCACACCACAAAGTCGGGTGTTGCACAGTTTGCAGTTGACACCGAGGAGGAGGGTATCGCTTTGATCCGCAACCTCATCTCGTATATGCCACAGAACAATATGGAGGATGCTCCATTGGCAATGTGCACCGATCCTATCGCTCGCTTGGAGGATTCGCTCAACGAGATTATCCCTGACAACCCTAACCAGGCTTACGATATGTACGATGTTATCAAGGCTATCGTTGATAATGGCGACTATTTGGAGTCGGCTGCTTCGTATGCCAAGAATATCATCACTTGCTTCGCTCGTTTCAATGGTCAGTCGGTAGGTATCATCGCAAACCAGCCTAAGTTTATGGCAGGTGTGCTCGATATCAACGCTTCTCGCAAGGCGGCTCGTTTTGTTCGTTTCTGCGACGCATTCAACATTCCACTCGTAACCCTCGTTGATGTTCCAGGCTTCTTGCCAGGTACAACTCAGGAGTATGGTGGCGTTATCTGCCACGGTGCTAAGTTGCTCTTCGCATACTGCGAGGCTACTGTACCAAAGGTAACTGTTACATTGCGTAAGGCTTATGGTGGTGCTTACATCGTTATGTCGTCGAAGCACATCCGTGGCGATATCAACTACGCTTGGCCATCGGCAGAGATCGCTGTTATGGGTGCATCGGGCGCAGTTGAGGTGTTGCACGCAAAGGCTTTGGCAGAGTTCACCGACCCAGAGGCTAAGGCTAAGTTCGTTGCAGAGAAGGAGCAGGAGTACAAGGATTTGTTCTCGAACCCTTACAACGCAGCTCGCTATGGCTACATCGACGATGTAATCGAGCCACGCAACACTCGTTTCCGTATTATCCGTGCTTTGCAGTCGTTGGCAACCAAGCGTTTGCAGAACCCTGCTCGTAAGCACTCGAACATTCCATTGTAGTCCAAACCACAAAACAAATTTGAACTATGGATAAATTTGCAAATGTAGGCTGGATAGAGATGCTCTTGATGACACTCATTGGCTTTGGTGTGGTATTCTGTGTGCTCGTACTCCTCATTTTTGTTATGAAGGGTATGGGAACAATCTTTACTCGCCAGAAGAAGGCTGAGAAGGCAGCAAAGGCAGCAGCTGCTGGCGTTGCGGTTGCCGAAGATGATCATCACGAGGCTATCAGCGACCAGGAGATTGCCGCTGCAATCATCACTGCGTTGAAACTCTACAAGAGCAATTTGCACGACCAGGAGTCGGAGATGATTACCATCCACCGTATTGCTCGTGCATACTCGCCTTGGAGCTCTAAAATTCACGGATTGACTCAGTTGCCTGAGCGTAAATAATTAAGATTTAAGAAGGAAATGAAAAAGTATTCATTGAAAATCAACGGTAACCCATACGAGGTTAAGATTGAGGATATTAACGAGTCGTCGACTATGGCTCGTGTGACCGTTAACGGTACAAAATACGATGTTGAGATTGAGGGTGGCAAGGCTTCGGTAGTTAAGAAGCCGCAGGTTGCTGCTGTTCCGCAGGCTGCTACCAGCATCTCGGTAACTCCGCAGACTCCTATCGCAACCAAGCCAGCTGCTGCACCGGCTGCTGCTTCGGGCTTGAAGGTTACTTGCCCACTTCCAGGTACAGTGCTCTCTATCAATGTTAAGGAGGGTGACACCGTGGCTGCTGGTCAGACCGTAGTAGTTTTGGAGGCTATGAAGATGGAGAACAACATCGACGCAGAGCGTGGTGGTGTTGTTAAGCAGGTGCTTGTTTCGGCAGGTGCAACTGTAATGGAGGGTGATGTTTTACTTGTTATTGAGTAACGATTATGATTACACTCTTGCAGTCTAACTTTATTCTCGACTCGCTCAACGACTTCGTGAGCCAGTCGGGAATCGGACTCTTCTTCGCTCCGGGCGGTTGGAAGATGGCAGTGATGATTGGTCTTGCCTGCTTCCTCCTCTGGCTCGCTATCAAGAAGCAGTTCGAGCCGCTTTTGTTGCTTCCTATCGCATTCGGTATGTTGCTTACCAACCTTCCGGGTGCCGAGATGTTCCACTCGGAGTTCTTCGCAGGTGGTCATGTTCATTGGGAGCATTTTGCTCACGGCGAGGCAGGTCTTTTGGATATCCTCTACCTCGGAGTTAAGCTCGGTATCTACCCTTGCTTGATCTTTATCGGTGTAGGTGCAATGACCGACTTCGGTCCGCTTATCGCTAACCCTAAGAGCTTCCTTTTGGGTGCTGCTGCACAGTTGGGAATTTTTGCGACATTTATTGGTGCATACGCTTTGGGCTTCGCTCCGAACGAGTGCGGTTCGATTGGTATTATCGGTGGTGCCGATGGCCCTACCTCAATCTTCCTCACCGCTCGTCTTGCTCCTGAGTTGCTCGGCCCTATCGCTATCGCAGCATACTCGTATATGGCTCTCGTACCGGTTATTCAGCCGCCAATTATGCGTGCTTTGACCACCGAGAAGGAGCGTGTCATCAAGATGAAGCAGTTGCGTCAGGTGTCGAAGACAGAGAAGATTCTCTTCCCTGTTATCATCACCATCGTTATTGCTCTCCTCCTCCCATCGGCAGCACCACTCGTAGGTTGCTTGATGCTCGGTAACTTGATGAAGGAGTGTGGTGTTGTTGATCGTCTTGCAAAGACCGTTCAGAACGAGTTGATGAATATCGTGGTTATCTTCCTCGGTATCTCGGTTGGTGCTACCGCTACCGGCGATTCGTTCCTCAACATCAAGACTATCTTTATCCTCTGCCTTGGTATCCTCGCATTTAGCTGTGGCTCGGCAGGCGGTGTTCTCCTTGCGAAGTTGATGAACCTCTTTGCTAAGGAGGGTAACAAGATCAACCCACTTATCGGTTCGGCAGGTGTATCGGCAGTGCCAATGGCAGCCCGTGTATCGCAGACCGTAGGTCAGGAGTACGACCACTCTAACTTCCTCCTTATGCACGCTATGGGACCTAATGTAGCGGGTGTGGTAGGTTCGGCAGTGGCAGCAGGTATTCTTCTTGCCTTCCTCGGATAAAAATTGTTTTAAGGGGCATTTGCTTCCTTATCTTCAAAAAATGAGATGGTTACATACGCCTTAGTATGCGCCCATCTCATTTTTCTTTGATAGCGTTGCAACTACCTCCTTAAAAGCAATTTTAGGTTGAGGGTTATTTTTTTAGTGAGTTTAGAGAATTTAGTGAATTTAGTGAACTATCTCTAAACTCCCTATTTTCATTAAACTCCCTAATAAAAAAGCCTTGTTTTTCTTGCATATATCGGATTTTTTGCATAAATTTGGTTTATGAAAGCAAACCTAAAACTTCACTACTACACCCACGAGGGTGCCAAGTTGCAGATTGTGCCCGCAGAGGGCAAGCCCGTAGATATGCACAACGAGGGCAATGGCGTTTGGAGTACCACTATCGAGTTGCACTCCGACCGCCCCTATCGCTACTCCTATCAGGTTGTCGAAGGTCGTAAGCTCCTCCGCAAGGAGTG
>JAFXHB010000123.1 GCA_017536605.1 Alistipes sp. | reverse complement strand
CCACGAATATCTTGTCGCCACAATATACCCTACTTGATACGTCGGCAATAAAGGCCTTGTTATCGGCGTGAGAGATACGGGAGATAACGAATTGGCGCGCGATGATTTTACGTATCTCGCCTACGCTCTTGCCGCTCATCTGCTCATTCGTAACCTCAATGGAGAACTTCGCAGCCATCTTATTCTCGCCCATCGTTGCTGCGACGGTTTCGCGCTCCTTCGCGATATCTATGCGCAAAATTGCCTTCAAAACCACAAAGGCAACGATTACCGCCAGCACACCTATCGGATAGGCTACTGCAAAACTCAACGGGATAGATTTATAGGCATCGGTATCGACTGCACCTGCGCCCTTGATATCAAGGTAGGTCTGCTGTGTCGCACCCATTGCAGGGGTATTGGCAACGGCTCCGTCCATAACGCCTACCATCGTCTGCAAAGGCACATCGGTAACAAAGTACAACAGATAGGCAACCACCGCGCCAAGCAGCATCGTAAGTACCGCCAACCACATCTGTCGCAAGCCTCCGTGACGCAACGAGGCAAAGAATGACGGTCCAATCTGCAAGCCGATAGAGAAGACAAAGAGCGTCAAACCGAAATCTCGCACAAAGTTCAGCGTCTCACCGTGAAGATTCATTCCGAGTTGGCTCGCCACGATGCCCGCAAAGAGCGTCCAAGTTGCGCCAAGCGATATGCCCGCAACCTTGATTTTGGCAAGCAATGTGCCTACCGCAATAACGAGTGCCAAGACAAATATAGAGTGCGGTACGCCCCCTCCGAAGATAAATTCTCGTATAAAATCCATAATTACGAACTATATTGTGGAAAATTTGCTGACAAATATATGAATTATAGCAGTAGGTTCGCTACATATTCCCAAAATAATTTTGTACTTTTGCATTTAGAAAACATTTTATCACTATGAATAAGGTATCTATTGAGCGTGCGCACCGTATGGACGGCACAGGCGAATACTACTTCTCGCGACGCCTTCGCGAGATTGCAGAGATTGAAGCGACAACAGGTCGTCAGATTATAAAGTTGGCGATGGGAAGCCCCGACCTCCCACCACATCCGTCAGTTATAGAGCGACTCTCAAAGGAGGCTCTTCGCCCAGATGTTCACAAGTATATGTCCTTCAAAGGCGAGCCTATCTTGCGCAAGGCTTTTGCCGATTGGTACGGCAAGTGGTATGGCGTAGAGGTTGATTACAACACCGAAGTATTGCCTCTTATCGGCTCGAAAGAGGGCATTATGCACATCTGCCAGACCTTTATCAACCCCGGCGACAAGGTGCTCGTACCAAACCCCGGATATGCCGCATACAAGGCAGCAGTGTCAATGACGGGGGGCGAGATGTTGCCCTATTCGCTCAACAAGGAGAACGGCTTTATGCCTGACTTTGAGGCTATTGAGGCTGCGGGCGTAGAGGGTGTGAAGATTATGTTTGCGAACTTTCCGGGTATGCCGACAGGTCAGACTCCTACACGCGAGTTGTTCGAGAAGATTATCGCCTTTGGTCGCAAGCACAATATCCTAATTATTCACGACAACCCATACTCCTTTATCCGCAATGCCGAGAAACCGATGAGTATCCTTTCGGTTGAGGGTGCGAAGGAGGTCGCTATGGAGATGAACTCCCTCTCAAAGGGACACTCAATGGCGGGCTGGCGCGTCGGTGTGATTATCGGTAAGGAGGAGTGGATAAACTCTATCCTCACCTTCAAGTCAAATATGGACTCGGGTATGTTCTACCCTATTCAGGCAGCTGCCGAAACGGCACTCTCGTTGGGCGAGGAGTGGTTCACAGAGCTGAACGCCATCTACCGCGAGCGCGAGAAGCAGGGTATGGCGTTGCTTGATGCTCTCGGCTGTACCTATCAGCCAAATCAGGCAGGCTTGTTTATCTGGGCAGAGATTCCTGCCGACTACGAGGGCGACTGCTACGACTTCTCTGACGAGGTTATGGAGAAGTGCGATGTCTTCCTCACACCGGGCGGCATCTTCGGCACGGAGGGCAAGCGATATATTCGCATCACCTTGTGTTGCCCAGCCGAGTTGCTCAAAAAGGCGACCGACAACGTCAAGGCGAAGTACACAAAGTAACTCTTTGCAGTATAAATAGAAATAGGCACCTTTTGTGGGTGCCTATTCTGTTTTATATGGTTGGTATGCTATACGCAGCCGTGGGCGATCATTGCGTTGGCAACCTTCATAAAGCCTCCTATGTTCGCGCCCTTGACATAATTTACGTAGCCGTCTTCTTCCGAGCCATACTTCACACATACCTCGTGGATATTCTGCATTATGGAGTGCAACTTCTCATCTACCTCCTCCTTCGTCCATTTGATTCGCATCGAGTTCTGCGACATCTCCAAGCCCGAAGTGGCTACACCGCCCGCATTTGACGCCTTGCCCGGAGCATAGAGAATTCGATTGGTTAGGAAGATATTTATAGCCTCCGGCGTTGATGGCATATTCGCACCTTCGGCAACGCACTTACAGCCATTATCTATAAGGCGTTGTGCCTCCTCGCCATTCAACTCATTCTGCGTAGCGCAAGGGAGTGCTATATCACACTTAACGCCCCAAGGACGCTCGCCTGCAAAGTATTTTGCCGATGGGTACTTCTCGCAATACTCCTTAATGCGACCACGATATACATTTTTAAGCAGTTTGACATAGGCCAACTTCTCCTCGTCAATGCCATCTGCATCGTAGATATAGCCCGACGAGTCGGACAAAGTTACCACCTTCGCGCCGAGTGCGGTAGCCTTCTCGCAGGCGTGTTGTGCCACATTTCCGCTACCCGAAACCAAGACGGTCTTACCCTCAAACGAGTCGCCTCGTGTTGCTAACATCTGCTGTGTGAAGTAACACAAGCCGTAGCCCGTAGCCTCCGGACGAAGCAGTGAGCCACCCCAATCGAGTCCTTTGCCCGTAAATGTGCCTGTAAACTCATCACGCAGACGCTTGTACTGACCGAACATAAAGCCTATCTCGCGTGCGCCAACTCCAATATCGCCCGCAGGAACGTCGGTATCTGCGCCGATATGGCGTTGCAACTCGGTAATGAACGACTGACAGAAGCGCATAACCTCATTGTCGGAGCGTCCCTTCGGGTTAAAGTCCGAGCCGCCCTTACCGCCACCCATAGGGAGTGTTGTGAGCGAATTCTTGAAGGTCTGTTCAAAGGCGAGGAACTTCATAATTGAGAGGTTTACCGATGCGTGGAAGCGGATACCTCCCTTATAAGGTCCAAGTGCAGAGTTCATCTGCACACGGAAACCGCGATTTATCTCAATCTCTCCGCGGTCATTGAGCCAAGGCACGCGAAACATAATCACACGTTCCGGCTCGGCGATACGCTCCAAAATTTTAAGTTGTTGCAATGCGGGGTCTGCAACGATATTCTCTGCCAACGACTCGGCAACCTCGCGTACAGCCTGATGAAACTCCGGCTCATTAGGGTTCTTGGCAACAATCTGTGCCATAAAATTCTCAACCCATTGCTTCTCTTTGTTATTCATAGCCTAACTATATAAGAATAATTTAATGAACATCTCCTACGTGCAACCACTGCGGCACTTCACCTCAATAGCGAGAGCAAAGGTAAATAATTTGAAAGATTTATGTGTCGTACAAAACAGATTTTTTGCACTAAATATCAACATAAACGGAATACTCACCCGAAATATGCTCTATTTCAGCGAGATATTTGCGCTCTATTTCTTGGTAAGTTCCTCTAAAAATTTGCAAAAATTAAATAGAAGTTCTAATTTTGTCGCGCTTATTAGGAGTAAAACATCTATTCAGTTGGGAGTACCGGCAAAGATAAAGCGATTCTTGAAGCCTGCTATAATCATTGTTGCAGGTCTGTGTCTTGTGCTTTTATACTACTTTACCGACCCTGCAAACTCGGAGTGGGCGCGTTACTTCCCCAAGTGCATCTGGAAGGCTCTGACGGGGTATGACTGTCCCGGATGCGGTCTGCAACGAGCCCTACACGCTATGCTGACAGGCGATATGAAGACGATGTTCTGGACAAACCCCTTTCTCGTCATCTTCACGCCCTATTTCGTGGCAATCTTCTACGCCTATATCTCACCCGACAAGTTTGCCCAACGAATAAAGCCCTACCTCTACCACAACATCACGATAGCCATCTTCTTGGCGATATACGTTATATGGTGGGTAGTGCGCAATACCGAGTGGTGGTTGCAACTTGCGGCGCAATATCAGTAGTCTGCGCCTCTACTTTACCCTTATCAGATTTATGCCGTCACGGAGGGGGAGAATTACGCTCTCTACCCTGCTGTCGTTCAGCACGTGTTCGTTGAAGGCGATAATCTCCTGCGTCTGCTTATCCTTGCGGGCAACCTCCTCGACCACCTTGCCATACCATAGGATATTATCCGCCAAGATAAAGGTGTTGCTATGTACGAGGTTATGTTCGAAGAGCATATCGTAGTAGGCACGATACTCCCTCTTGTCGCCATCTATAAATACAAGGTCGTACTTCTCGCCCAACTGCGGAGCGAGGTCGAGGGCGGAGCCGATATGCTGGCGAATCTTGTCGCTACAGCCACTGCGCTCGAAGAAGTCGGCTGCAATCATCTCCAACTCGTCATCAACCTCAAAGGTGTCGATTAAAGCACCCTCCTCCAAACCCATAGCCATAGATATAGCCGAATAGCCCGTAAATGTGCCTATTTCGAGGATACGGCGTGGGTGCAACATTCGCACCAGCATCTCCAAGAGTTTGCCCTGAATATGCCCCGAAATCATTCGTGGGTTGATAACGCGAAGGTATGTTTCACGCTCCAACTCGTGCAGCAACTCCGTCTGTGGCGAGGACATTTCGCTGATGTATTGGTCAAGTTTTTCCATAATGCAAAAATCAAAATGCAGAATGCAGAATGCAGAATGCAAAATTCAAAATGCAAAATGCAGAATGCAAAATTGGTTATTATCGGTAAAGCAACACCGAAGGCTCACGCCACACCTCGTTTGCTACCTCCATAATCTCGGAGGCGGTTACGGCATTTATCTTGCGGTACGACTCCTCCAAAGTGTCCACCTCGCCATACGCCAAGAGGCTCTTGCCTACGCCCAGCATATAGCCCTCGGCAGCCTCGTTTACGATGGCTAACTGCGCCACAAACTGACGCTTCGCCATTGAGAGTTGGCGCGTAGTTAAGGCGTTATCCTGCAAGCGTTTAACCTCTCTGCCGATAATCTCTCGGCAACGCTCCGAGTTTTCGTGGTCAGACGAAAAGTATATAGTCGCAATACCGCAGTCCGACAACGACGAGTAGCTCGCACCTATATTATATGTAAGTCCGTTACGCTCCCTCACATTCACATTCAGGCGCGAGTTGGCGCAAGGACCGCCCAAGATGTTCGTAAAGAGTGCATAAGGCAAACGGCGATTATCTCGGAGGTTATAGGCTCTCGCACCGAGAATGCAGTGTGCCTGATGCGTATGCTTGTTCACTACCCTTTCGAATGGCTCTACAAGCGTAGGCGCAACACGCTCATAATCACGCTTTGTAGGGGCGTAGATACCCAAATATCGCTCGGCAATCTCCTTGATGCGCTTGGGCGAGATATTGCCGATAGAGGCAAAAACCATCTTGTCGGTGGTGTGGGTACGCTCACGGAAGCGGTGTATCGCTGCCGAGTTAATCTTTTTCAGGCTTCGGGGTGTTCCGAGGATATTATGCCCCAACTCCGAGCCTGCAAAGATAAGGTCCTCGTACTCGTCATATATGGCGTCCATCGGCGAGTCGCGATAGGTGTTTATCTCATCGAGAATAACCTCACGCTCCTTGTCGAGTTCGTGGTCGGGGAAGGTGGAGTGAAAAACCACATCCGCCACCAACTCCACCGCCTTCGTAAAGTCGCCACGCAACACCGTAGCGTGAACGGTGGTGTCCTCCTTTGTGGTGTAGGCGTTCAGTTCGCCACCGAGGTTTTCGAGTCGGCAGTTTACTTGGTACGCCTTGCGATGCTCGGTACCCTTGAAGATGCCGTGCTCGGTGAAGTGGGCAATACCCTCCTCGCCCTTGCGCTCGTCACGCGTACCTGCATTTATCATTATGGCACATCGTGCTACCCCACTCTTTGTCTGGCGGTGTATGCAGCGTATGCCGTTTGAAAGTTCGTATATGTAAAACTCTTCCATAGTTTTTTGGGGCTATTAGCCATTGGCCATTAGCCATTAGCTTTTTTTGCTTCGCAAAGTTAGCAAAAAACTGAAAACGGGAAACTTTTTTGTGGCGCAATTTTACAAGAGGTTGTTAAAGGCTGTTAGTGGATATTAGAGGTTGTTAGTGTGCGCCACTTTAATTACCGCTAACAACCCCTAACCACCGCTAATAACCACTAT
>JAFXHB010000122.1 GCA_017536605.1 Alistipes sp. | reverse complement strand
TCCGGAATCTCCACGAGGTTCTCCTGTATGGTGTTGCCACTCTTGTCAATAAGGCGAACTTTAATCTTCTGCACCTCGCTTATTGTGCCGAGAGTGTAGGGGCAAGCCTTGAAATCAACCACAACATCACGACCCGACACAGGCAATAGTGTTGCGGCAGGGGTGCGGAGTCGTCCAATCTCGGAAGATGTGCCGAGTCGGGCGTGTCCGGGGCGGTGGAAGACCTTTCCGGAGTGGGTCCAGTCCTCAATGCCGAGCAACTTGTGCATCGCAGTCTTGGTAAACTTGAAGAGTTCGTCTTCTGCGCCTACAAAGGTTGTTACCTCCCACTTCGCCATCGTATCTTCAAGCGAGTTAGGGGCGTATGAGTTCACTACGGAGGTCAGTTTTACTCCGCAGGCGTTGTTCATAAAGTCATATCCCCAGCAGAGATTGTTGAAGTTTTGGAGGAATATATCTCCCTCAACCATACTCTCGGCTGTGGAGGTGTTCACCGAAACGAGTCCGGAGTCAGTGCCATCTTTACCGATAATGCGGACATTATACGTCGTGCGTGGGGATAGCAACGGGAACGAGAATGCACGTGGGGTGTTTGCCCCTAACTCCAAGTCGTACTTCTGAATCGGGTATCGGTTATCGCGACGCTCGTATATTGCAATTTGGTAGGAGTTGCAATTTCTCTGACCTTCCCAAGCAACAGTAATGCTGGTACTTGAAGCGTTGGTCTGTGTTACTTCAAGCGAAGAGGTTGAAGGTGTAGCCTCTTGCGGGGTGCAGGCCGTCGCCACAAAGAGGGCGGTTAAGGCGCACAAAAAGAGAGTTTTTAGGGTCATTTTTAACATATCTGTCTCCGCACGTAGATATAATGCGCGACAAAATTAGGTATTTTTCGTAGAAAAAACAAACAAAATCACCAAAAAAGTGAGTATGGGACAAATGTGTAGTGAATGTAGCGATGCTTTGTGGTGTTGCGACTCTGCTGTGAGTGGCGTTTGTGAGGGGGTGTGTGGCGTTGTCGGGGGCGAAAAAATGGGAGAAAGATGATTTTTTTGCAAAAAAGTGCAAGAAATTTTGCGTGTTACAAAATTTTGCGTACCTTTGCCACGCTGATTTGAAAAAATTGGCTCCTCAAAGCCCAGGTGGTGGAATTGGTAGACACGCTACTTTGAGGGGGTAGTGGGCGTTAGCCCGTGTGAGTTCGAGTCTCGTCCTGGGCACAAACCGCTGAACGGAAGTTCGGCGGTCTTTTTTTTGTCCTTTCCGAGTCGCTGCTTTGTGGGTGTTACGCCCAGATTTCAACACTCTTTTCCGAGTGCGACTAAAAATGTTGATATTTATTTTGCGCAACTATTTCGTTATGTAACGAAAATAATTACCTTTGCGCTAAATGGTGAAATGCGCACTTATGAGCAACTATCACATACCCGTTTTGCTTGAAGAGTCGGTGTCGTCGCTTGATATTAAAGGCGACGGCGTATATGTCGATTTGACCTTCGGAGGCGGAGGACACTCGCGATATATCCTCTCGAAATTGGGAGAGGGGGGTGCGCTCTACGGCTTTGATCAAGACCGCGATGCGATGGCAAATGCCCCCGAAGATGTGCGATTTCACTTTGTGGAGAGCAACTTTCGCTTTTTGCGCTCGGCATTGCGTCTGCGAGGCGTTACGGAGGTAGATGGTATCCTTGCCGACTTGGGTGTGTCGTCCCACCACTTTGACGCCAAGGAGCGAGGCTTCTCGTTCAGGGGCGAAGCACCGTTGGATATGCGAATGAATCAGCGTGGAGGTCGTACCGCAGCAGATATTGTGAACGAATACTCGGAGGAGGCTCTGGCGGAGGTGCTGGCGCAGTATGGCGAGTTGCAAACGACGTGGAAGATTGCTGCGTGCATAGCCAGAGCGAGAGCAGTTGCACCTATCGTAACCACAGCGGACCTTGTTGCAGCGGTTGCCCCTTGCACCCCGAAGGCGCAGGAGGCGAAGTTCCTTACCAAGTTGTTTCAGGCACTTCGTATAGAGGTTAATAACGAGATGGAGGCGTTGAAGATGGCTCTTGAACAGAGCCTCAAAGTCTTGAAACCCGGGGGACGTTTGGCGGTTATATCTTACCACTCGTTGGAGGATAGATTAGTGAAGAATTTTATGCGCAGCGGTAACTTCCGAGGGGTTGTGGAGACCGACTTCTACGGTCGCAGTCAATCCCCGTTTGAGGTGGTTACACGCAAGCCGATAGTACCCTCCGACAAGGAGGTTGAGGAGAACTCGCGCTCTCGTTCAGCGAAGTTGCGTGTGGCGATAAAGTTATAAGAGTTAGAGAGTTATGCACGATGAGTATTTCATAGATAGCGAAGAGGAGATTCGTGAGCGAGAGCAGGCCGAAGCCCTCCGCCAATTGGTGCGCGAGGAGGTTCAGCGTGCCGAGTCGGGCGAGGTTGAGTCGGGCGAGGAGACCCCTTCGGAGGAGCAGAAGAGGGGGGCGTCGTATCGCGGATTCTTGCGCTGGATAAGACACGCTCTCACGGGCGAAATACTTATCACGAACGAGGTGCAGCAACTCTATAATGCCGTTACGGTGTTGGGTATCGTCTATCTGTTGGCGATATTTGCGATGTTTGCATCATTCCACCGCGCCCAGCAGTACGATGAACTTCAACAGGAGGTAGTATTGTTGCGCGAGGAGGCTATATACTCCATACGAAACCGACATTTGGAGAGTTCACACTCCAAGATTTTGGAGCGTTTGAAGGAGTCGGGAGTGGATATTCAAGACCCATATTCGCAACCAAAAATTTTGAAGTAGAGGTATGAATGAGGATAAAAAGGCGTTGAAATCGGGTATTGCCAAGCGTGCAAGACGAGTATATTGGGTATTCGTCGCCATAGCCTTGTTCTTCCTGTTCAGAATGGTCTATATACAGTTAAATCCACAGATTGGGAGACATCTTGATACTGTGATGGACGAAAGGATCATAAAGCCGTCGGTGGTAAAGCCGCATCGTGGCACAATATACTCTCGTAACGGCAAGATGTTGGCGACCACAGTTACGATGAAAGAGATCTTATTTGACTTCTCATCGGAGGCGATGGGAAAGCGCGACAGGTTTCGGAGAAACGCGAAGTTGTTGTCGCAAAACTTGGCGGATTACTTCGGCGATAAGAGTGCGAAGGAGTATTACGCCGAGTTCGTTAAGTATCACAACGCATCTTACTCCTACAAGACGGTAGAGAGGACGACAGAGTATCCGTGGTGGAAGTTTTGGAAGAAGAATAGAACCATTACAGAGGAGGTAGCGATACAAAAAAGACCTGCTCTATATCGCTCTAAAAAGATGTTCCGAGAGGTAACTCTCAACGAGTGGGAAGAGATTAGCACATTCCCTATCTTGAACGGTAGGATAGGTCAGGCTTACAGTAGTTCATCCTACGACCGACGTATCTATCCGCAGGGGGAGATTGCGCTCCGAACGATTGGTCGCTACGACCCGGAGAGGGGGCGACGATATGGACTTGAAATGGCATTTAATGACACCCTTTCAGGATACGAAGGAAGGCAGTTTGAGCAGCACTTGGCAAATCGCCACACTGTGCCTATTGTACATAAAGATAATGTGGCGGTACAACACGGATACGACATCGTTACAACGCTTGATGTTGATGTTCAAGACGTTGCTGATAAGGCTCTGCGCAACCAGATTGCAGAGCGTCGTGCCGAGTGGGGAACAACGATAGTGATGGAGTGTGCCACGGGCGACATCTTGGCGATGGCGAACATTGGTCGCACCTCCAAAGGAGAACTCTACGAGCGACAGAACTACGCTATTGGTCTCCCCGTAAATCCCGGCTCAACATTCAAACTCGTCTCGGCGATGGCTCTGTTGGAACACGGTGTTCCGACATCGCATAAGTGCAACTCCGGTTCAGGTAGAACTGTTGTTATTGCCGGCGCAGAGATAAAGGACTCGCACCCAATCTCAAAGGAGACGGGTGGCGTTATAGATATGCGTACTGCCTTTACAGAGTCGGCAAACGTCTATTTTGCCAAGGTTGTTCACGATACATTTCACGACAACCCGCTTCTATTCTCGGACTTCTGTCGCAAGTTGAATCTTCATAAGGCGATGGGGTTGGAGTATCTCGGAGCGCGTGATGGTACTATCCCTTACCTTGACAAGAAGCACACTTCACGCTATAACGCCCTTGCCAATATGGCGATAGGCTACAACGTAGATGTAACCCCTCTCCATATAGTAACGCTCTACAACGCGGTGGCAAATGGCGGACGAATGGTTGCTCCGCGCCTTATCTTGCGTATTGAGAGCGACGGAAAGTGCATCAAGGAGGTTGAGCCTCGCGTCATAAACGAGCAGATATGCTCGCCCGAAACCTGCAAAACGCTTCGCTCGTTTATGGAGTCGGTATCTATGGAGGGAACTGCCGCCGCATACTTCAACGAGAAGAATTGCCACTTCCGAACAGGTGCCAAGACGGGTACGGCAAAAGTTAAATCTGTGATAAATGGTGTGGACTACTCCAAAGTTAAGGGGGCGTACTACTACGGTACGATGGTTACATATTTCCCTGCCGACAACCCGCGCTATACGATTATAACCTCCATATTCAGTAAAAATCACGGCGACGAGAAGTATTACGGAGCGACCTTGGCGGGTCCGGTGCAGCAGCAGGTGGCTTCATTCCTGCATAATCGCGATAAGGAGTATGTCGAGCAACTCTCTTCGGAGAGCCACTATGCTCGGGATATTAAGGGAGGCTCGGTGGAGAGTATGCGTGAGGTTGCGGGCGAGTATGCCGAGGATTTCACCTCTTCGGAGCGAAGCGGTTGGGGAACAAGCCGACTGAATAGCAAGGGCGACAAAGTTGTTATCTCACAGGAGGATACACCGAGAGAGCAGATGCCTGATGTTGTTGGTATGGGACTCTCCGATGCACTCTATCTCTTGGAGAGCCGAGGCGTTGTTGTTGAGATTGAGGGGGCTGGTAAGGTTGTTAAGCAGAGCGTTGAGGCGGGTAGTACCGTGAAGCAGGGTCAGAAGATTAAAATAGTGTTGAAGTGATGACGCTTTCAGATATAATAAAGGGTGTAGCCCACATTGCAATAGAGGGCAGAGAGGATGTAGAGGTTGCAAACCTTACATACGACTCGCGACAGGTGTCGGCGGGTAGTTGCTTCTTTGCGGTTGAGGGTACGGTGGTTGATGGACACAACTTTATCGCCAAGGCGATAGCGAGTGGTGCTGCGGCTGTCGTATGCCAACATATCCCCGACGAGGTTAAGGGTACGGATTGTACCTTCGTTGTGGTTGAAGATACCAATGTCGCGATGGGAGCCATCGCCTCCAACTTCTACGGCAATCCGTCGCACGAGTTGAAGGTGGTTGGTGTTACGGGTACAAACGGTAAGACCACGATTGCTACACTTCTGTACGATTTGGTGCAGTCAATGGGCTATAAGGCGGGACTTATCTCTACGGTGATATACAAGGTGGGAGCGAGGGAGATAGAGTCCACTCACACCACGCCCGATGCCATTCGCCTGAATGCGATGATGCGCGAAATGGTGGAGGAGGGGTGCGAGTATTGCTTTATGGAGTGCTCCTCGCACGCGATAGTACAACAACGTATCGGCGGTATCCGATTTATTGGTGCGCTCTTCACGAATATCACCCACGAACACCTTGACTACCACAAGACCTTCGCCGAGTATATCCGTGCGAAAAAACTCTTCTTTGACGGCTTGACAAAGGAGGCGTTTGCGTTGGTAAATGTTGATGATAGAAATGGCGAGGTTATGTTGCAGAACACCTCTGCCAAGCGATATACACTCTCGTTGCGTAAGATGGCCGACTTCCGCGCCAAGGTTATAGAGATTTTGAACGAGGGTATGGAGTTGCGCATTGACAATAGCGATGTGTGGGTGCGCTTCTTGGGCAAGTTCAACGCCTACAACCTCCTTACGGTCTATGGCGCAGCGCGTCTGTTGGGCTTTGCGAAGGAGGAGGTGCTGGCACATTTGAGCCTGCTCCGCCCCGTTAGTGGTCGCTTTGAGACCATCTTGGCGAAAGATGGCACGATGGCGATAGTCGATTTTGCACACACGCCCGACGCGCTTGAAAATACGATTCGCGCGATTGAGGATATTCGCCGCGAGGGGCAACGCCTGATTGTGGTGTGCGGTTGCGGTGGCGACAGAGATAAGACAAAACGCCCTGTGATGGGAGGTATGGCGGCGAAGATGGCGGATATTGCGATTTTCACCTCGGACAACCCTCGCACCGAGGAGCCGGAGCAGATTCTGCGCGAGATGGAGGCGGGTGTTGAGGCTGGCGATAAGTACCTCAAAATCACCGACCGCCACGAGGCTGTAAAGACGGCGGTGATGCTGGCGGAGAGGGGCGATATTATCCTCCTTGCCGGCAAGGGACACGAGAACTATCAGATTATCGGCACCGAGAAACAACCTTTCAGCGACAAGGAGGTTGTGAAGGGCTGGTTTGAAAAATTCGGCAGATAGAACAACTTTTAACTTTGCACTTTTAACTTTTAACTCGAATGTTATATCATCTTTTTGACTACCTAAACACTCTGTACGACATTCCCGGAGCGGGAATGGTGCAGTACATCTCATTCCGTTCGGTGGCGGCAATCGTTATTGCGCTGTTGGTGGTAATCTTCTTTGGTAAGGTTGTTATTCGCGCTCTGCAACGCCGACAGATTGGCGAGGAGATACGCGACCTCGGCTTGGAGGGACAACTCGCAAAGAGGGGCACTCCGACGATGGGAGGTATCATTATTCTGCTTGCCATCGTAGTACCCGTACTGTTGTTTGCACGATTGGACAACATATACATCATACTCCTGCTGGTGGCAACCGTGTGGTGCGGTTTGATAGGTCTGCTTGATGACTACATCAAGGTCTTCCGCCACAACAAGGAGGGCTTGCAGGGTAAGTTCAAAATTGTCGGTCAGGTAGGCTTGGGTATAATCGTTGGTACTGTTATGTGCTTCTCGCAGGACATCGTAATTCGCGAGCATACCACCACACCGGTTGAGAAACGCATTATTGACGAGGCTACGGGCGAGGAGATAATAACCTCTTCGCAACAGATTCGTTTGAGCAAGGAGGAGATTAAGACCACCAAGACGACAATACCATTCTTGAAGAATAACGAACTCGATTACAGTTGGTTTGTCGGTGGCAACGAGATTTTGTCGTGGATACTCTATGTTGTGGTGGCGATACTTGTCGTTACGGCGGTGTCAAACGGAGCGAACCTCACCGACGGCTTGGACGGCTTGCTGACGGGAGTGTCGATACCTATTGTGGGAGTGTTGGCGGTGCTGGCGTATCTGTCGGGACACGTCGTATATGCCGACTACCTCAATATAATGTATATAAAGGATAGCGCGGAGTTGATGGTCTTTGGTGCTGCGATGATGGGTGCGCTGATAGGCTTCTTGTGGTACAACTCCTTCCCTGCGCAGGTCTTTATGGGCGACACAGGCTCGTTGGCGATAGGTGGCGTGATAGCGGTCTTCGCCCTCTGTATCCGCAAGGAGTTGCTCTTGCCGCTACTCTGCGGTGTCTTCTTGGCGGAGGCGGTGTCGGTTATGGTGCAGGTGAGTTACTTCAAATATACCAAGCGCAAGTATGGCGAGGGCAGACGCATCTTGTTGATGTCGCCGCTTCACCACCACTACCAGAAGAGGGGAATCTTTGAGACGAAGATAATGATACGCTTTATGATTGTGTCGATTATTCTTGCGGCACTAACCCTTGTAACACTCAAAATACGATAGACGATGGCACGTAAATTTATAGTGGTATTGGGTGGTGGCATTAGTGGCTACGGCTCGGCGATTTTGGCAAAGAAGGAGGGCTTTGATGTTCTGCTCTCGGATATGGGCAAAATTGCTCCTCAATACCGTGAACGCCTTGACGAGTGGGGCGTGGAGTACGAGGAGGGGGGACACTCTACGGAGCGCATACTGACCGCCTCGGAGGTTGTCAAGTCGCCCGGTATTCCCGATAAAGCACCTATTGTAGTGGCTCTGCGAGAGAGGGGCGTGCCTGTGATTTCGGAGATGGAGTTCGCGTGCCGATATATGGGCAAGGCAAAGACAATCTGCATCACGGGAAGCAACGGTAAGACTACCACTACATCGCTGATATACAAGATTATGCGCGACAGTGGCGCGAAGGTGTCGCTGGGCGGAAATATAGGCGAGTCTTTCGCCTACTCGGTGGCTACGGGCGAGTACGATTGGTACGTTTTGGAGTTGAGTTCGTTCCAACTTGACGGAATGTTCCGCTTCAAGGCGGATATTGCCGTTTTGATGAATATCACCCCCGACCACCTTGACCGCTACGACTACTCCTTTGAGAAGTATGCCGCCTCAAAGATGCGAATTACACAGAATCAGACCTCGCGCGACTACTTTATCTACTCGGCCGACGACGATATGATTCTCCGCCAGATAGAGGGTGCAGAGATTAAGGCAAAGGAGTTGCCGTTTATGGTACACTCGGCGATTGCAAGCGGTGCGGGCGACGCCTACCTTGTTGAGGAGGGGGAGGCTGTTGCTACGGTGGGAAAGCGCACGATGCGTATTGACACCTCGCGCCTGCAAATCAAGGGCATACACAACACCTACAACGCTATGGCGGCGGTGTTGGCGACGATGGCGGCGGGCGTAGAGTGCGAACAGATTGAGAGGTCGTTGTACGACTTCTCGGCGATAGAACACCGCTTGGAGCCTGTGGGTGAGTTTGGTGGAGTTCTCTACATCAACGACTCAAAGGCTACGAATGTCGATTCGGTATGGTACGCCTTGGAGAGTATGACACGCCCGACGGTTTGGATTGCGGGAGGCACGGATAAGGGTAACGACTATACCCCTCTCTACGACTTTGCCAAGCGTAGCGTACATACGTTGGTGTGTATGGGTGTCGATAACGAGAAGTTGGAGAGGTCGTTTGCGGGCATCGTGCCGAATATCATCTCGTGCCACACATTTGAGGAGGCGATGCGTGCAGCCTCGGGTGCGGCGAAGAGTGGCGACGTGGTACTTCTATCGCCTGCGTGTGCAAGTTTTGACCTCTTCCGCAGTTACGAGCATCGTGGCCGTGAGTTTAAGCAGTGGGTGTTGGACAACGTAAAGAGATAGTGTTAGATGGCAAAGACAACTAAAAATAGTGGCGAGAAGCAGGTGCCTTCAATCCTTGACAAGATTACACTTTTGCCGAGCGATAAGGTGTTGGGCGTTATTATCGCGCTTCTCTTTGCCATATCGTTGATAGTGGTCTATTCGTCGTCTGCGCAGTTGGCATATCGCCACGGACTCTCTACGGAGTTCTATCTGCGAAAACACGTAATAACCCTGTTGGGCACGGCAGCCATTATGGTTGTCGCATATCTGATACCCGTGAAGATTGTTCGGTGGAGTGCCCCTCTGCTCTATGTTATTGCGATTGGATTGACTATTGCTGCATATTTTGTCGGACACGAAGGCGAAGATGCTTGGCGAACACTACCTATCGGACCGATAAAGTTCCAACCATCGGAGATATTGAAGGTGGCAACGGTGATGTTTGTCGCAGACCGACTTTCAAGGCTGAATATAAACCTATCAAATGTACATCTGTTGCCTACGACATTCAATGTGAAGAGGTGGTGGACAGATATCAAGCAGCGTAATATCATCTTCCGCGAGATGTTGCCGATACTCCTTCCGATAGGGCTATCGTGCGCAATAATTCTTCCGGCACACAACTCCTCCACGCTTATCATCTTTATTATTACGATGATTATGCTCTATGTGGCGGGTATCAAATGGAAGGAGATTGCGAAAGTTGTGGTTGTTGCGGCTGTCGTTGCAATGCCTATTATGTTCATCTTTGGGCGTGGAGATACGGCGGAGGGACGCGTCTCGCGATTCTTTAAGTCGGAGGTGGATTATAGCAAGAAGACAATGGATAAATATAGCGACTCTTTCCGTTCCAAAATGGCAGTTCACAATGGTGGTCCTTTGGGTGTTGGTGCGGGTCATAGTGTTATGCGTGCGCGTCTGACTCACCCCGAGAGCGACTACCTCTTTGCCCTTGTGGTTGAGGAGTTTGGCTCAATTATAGCCTTTATCATTATCCTGCTCTATCTATGGATATTCTTCCGTTCCATACGCATCTTTGATAATTGTCAATGGCTCTATGCCGGATTGCTGGTTATGGGGCTTGCTCTCATACTTTTGGTTCACGCCTTTGTGCATATCAGTGTGTCGCTTGGTTGTATCCCGGAGACGGGACAAAATCTCCCATTCCTCACGAATGGTCGTACGAGTATGTGGATTATGGGAGGCGTTATGGGTTTGATTCTCGGCATTAGCCGTCAGGTATTGCGCGGTACACTTGTACCGTCCGATAGACGGAGTGCGCAATCAAAATTATAGGATATGGAGGTGAGATTAGATAAATATCTCTGGGCGGTGCGCATCTTTAAGACGCGTAGTGATGCTGCCGATGCGATACGTAACAATCGTGTTTTGGTCAATGATGCCTACGCCAAGCCGTCGCGCGAGGTGAAGGTGGGGGATAGAATCAGCGTGAAGCGCACCCTTGTAACCTACTCGTACCTTGTTAAGGATTTGGTCGTAAATCGCCAACCGGCAGCGAAAGTTCCCGACTACTGCATCGACACCACGCCACAGAGCGAGTTGGACAAACTCCATAAACCGAAGGAGACAATCTTCGTGTTCCGTGAGCGTGGCACAGGTCGTCCAACAAAAAAAGAGCGCCGAGAGATAGACGCTCTTATGAACTCCCTATACGATTAAACCGGAGAACGGAAAGCGGAGAGTGGAAAACGTCAGTTCTCCTTCACGCTGACCGTTATTACTCTTGCTCCAATGCCTCTATTGCTCGGAGAACGGTCTTGTCTATCGGGTAGATAAAGTAGTAGAAGGCGTTATCCTCCAAGTCGGAGTTGCGGGCGATATAGGCACGCAGTTGAGCCTCCATAATATCTCGTGAACGGTCAATATCCTCCCAATTTGGTGCTACGCCCTGTTTGTCGGCATAGCGCACAAAGTTTGTGAAGAGTTCCGTATCGTTATTCAGCAGTTGCTCCAACTGGGCGATACTTTTCGCTCTCTCCAACCCCTTGCGGTGTGTATCGGCATACTCAATAGTGTAGCGATAGAGGATATTGCGTCCGCTAACCTCCGAGAAGTATTTTGTGATATTCAGCGTATCAAGCGGTACGAACAGATCGGGCATTATGCCTCCTCCGCCATATACAACCTTGCCCTTCGGGGTGGTATAGCGTAGTGAGTCGGCAAAGTGAATACTATCTGCCGAGAAGAACTCGTTGCGGTTAAATCGCTCCACGAGGTCGAGTTCGTAGTCTGCCCCCTTGCCACTTGTGTATGGCTTCTGAATGGAGCGACCTGTCGGGGTGTAGTAGTGTGCCACCGTGAGACGCAGAGCCGAGCCATCTTCAAACGGTATCTGCTCCTGCACCAACCCCTTACCAAAGGAGCGACGACCAACAATGGTTCCGCAGTCGTTATCCTGCAACGCACCCGCCAAAATCTCGCTTGATGAGGCACTCGCCTCGTTGATTAGAACGGCCAATTTGAGGTCTGTGGAACTACCTCTGCCGTCGCTATACTGTTGCATCATCTCGCCGTTGCGGTCCTTCGTATATACTATCAGGCGATTTGCCGGCAGGAACTCGTTGGCGATATGTATCGCTTGGTCAAGGAAGCCGCCTGTGTTATCGCGGAGGTCAAAGATGAGGGAGGTCATACCCTGTGCGCGTAGCGAGGTCAAGGCGTTGCGCACCTCCTTGAAAGATGTGCGCGAGAATTGCGACAACTTGATAAAGCCAACCTTGTCGGTAAGCATTACCGCCGCCTCAACACTATGCAGAGGTATCGCATCGCGAGTAACCACGATATCGACCAGCCCCTGAATATCCTTGCGCTCAATGGATAGTTTTACATTTGTGCCACGAGGACCTCGCAGGCGTTTCATTACCGAGGTTTGCGACATCTTCTGTCCCGCAATCAGGGTGTCATTCACCTTGATTATGCGATCGCCTCCCTGAACGCCCGCCTTTCGGCTTGGTCCCGATGGTATCACGTTTAGTATGATGACAGTATCGGTGGCCATATTGAAGACCACGCCGATACCGTCAAATTCGCCTTGCAGAGGCTCTTCTATCTCCTTGAAATCGCGTGCGGGGATATAGGCGGAGTGGGGGTCTAACTCGCGTAGAATGGCGGGGATTGCCAACTCCTGCAATGAGTCGCACGAGAGAGAATCTACATACTTATTCTCAATCAACTCCAAGACGCTTGTCAGTTTCGGAGTGCGAGAAAAACTCCTCTCTCCGACATAGGTGTTGGTCTGTTCGGAGAGCAGACTACGCACCCACCTCATCACGCTGTTTGTATTCCAACCCGCGAGGAAGATTACCACCGCCACGAGTGCGGCAAGGAGATATTTGAGCGCACGCTTCATCTATACTACTTGTTCTTGAATGTGTAAGACAAGCCCACACCCAAGACGGTCTGTGTCTGAATCTTGCGGCTCTGTGCCTTGTTGTAGTAGAGTTGGAAGTAGAGTTGTGTCGAGAAATACTTTGTAGCCTTGATATCAACCGTGTTCTCCCAACGAACGGTAGGTGCGATATGCTCATACTCAATACCGGTCTTACGGCTCTCGGTCTGCTGTGCAGCCTCGTTGATCCAACCGTAGAACGAATAGAGTGTAGTGCGATAGCGGAAGATGCCCTTCTTGCCGAAGGTGCGGTCAAAGTCAATCTGCACCGAAGAACCGCCCTCATAGCGACCACTGCCATTCTCCAAGGTCAAACCGAAGGCGTAAGGGGTGTTGCGCTGATCTCTGTCAAGTATGCTCTTGTCGGCGATATATTGGTCGTAGGTAACGGCATTACCACCGGTATCGGTAAATCCCTTCTCGGCAAAGTAGTATGCGCGAACAGCCTCGCTGGTTACGAATGTGGCATTCAAAGAGAGAGGAGCGATGTTGATTTTGATTGGGAACTTCTCCTTTGGACATACATAGGTGAAACCTACCGAGGCGATAAGATATGCAGGGGCGAAAATTTGGCTTGACCCTCTGGTTGCTCCATTCGCAAACTGCGAGCGCAACGAAACGGTACCGCCGACATTCCAACTCTTTGCCAACTTATATGCCGGAGAGGTTGAGATAAACCACTCGTCCTGACTCTTTGTTACCTCCTGCTTCTTGCTGTCGTCAAAGAAGTTCCAAGTGTAACCAATCTTACCTGTGATTTTGTTGTCCAACACAAATCTATCCTTCTTGAATTGGTGGGTAAAGAGGATGCTGGCAACGCCTGTGATGGTATTGGTTGTACCATTAACCTTCTGCCAATAGGTGTTGAAGTGCGAGAGCGAACCGTTGAGCGATGCGTTGAACTCGATGGTGTTGCGCTCTTTGAGAATTGCTTTGCGGTCAGCCTTGCGTTGAGCCTCACTCGAAAATGCAGGCTTCTGCTCGTCGGTCTTAACCTCGTTCGAGAAGGCAACCTGCTCTTTTGGGGCGGCGGCCTCAACAGTAACTTGTGCATTAGCAACTACGGGAAGTAGTGCAGCACCTACCAAGAAAAGGGTAAAAATTTTCTTCATATACTCTTCAATTTATAATGTTTACATACTTTGACATCACAAATATAAGGTAAATGTTACAATTTTTGCCTATCTTTACACCATAAAAAGATAAAAAAGTTTGTAGAGAATGGAGAAAAACGCAATACGATATACGATACTTCTGCTCGTTGCACTGCTTGCATTGCCCCACTTGGGCGTAGCGCAGCGGGTATATCGCACCGAATTTTCGGTCTATGACACCCGTCAAGATGCACTCAATGCCGACCACTCGCGCACCGAGCGATATATCCCCTTTACGCCGAGGAGTATGGAGGCGGTAGGCAAAGTGGAGGTTGTCGGAGAGCGCGTGGAAATGCCTACGTCGTGGAGCGACTACAATGTCTATCTACACGTTGAGAATGTCATCAAGGCGTACGATGTGGTTGTTAATGAGCAACTTGTTGCTTCGGTTGAAGATGCCTATACACCTGCCGATTTTCTCCTTTCGCCCTATCTGCGACAGGGTTCCAACGAGATTTTGTTACTGCTTCGTCGCTCCGAATCGCTGGTTTTGAATGAGGGGTCGCACAGCAACTTGGTGGAGCAGTTCAGTGGCTCGTACCTCTTTGCGCAGTACCGCCGACACATCTACGATTACGATGCCAAAATTGTCCAGTCGGGCAAGAGTCTGAAACTTCTGCTTGACGTTATCGTGCGTAACGACTTCAACTCTGGCGAGGTTGTGCAAGTTGGCTACGACATCTACTCACCGGAGGGGAAACTGATAGACTACGCCGTGCAGGATATCTCGGTTGAAGGACGCTCGGTAGATACGCTCCGTATTCGCACCTCGCTCGGCGAAGAGAGCCGCTTCTTGTGGAGCAGTGCCAAGCCTCAACTTTACCGCCTGACACTCTACACCAAGCGCGACGGCAAGCCGCGTGAGTATCACTCATTCCGACTCGGTGCAGGCTTGGCGACCTATGCCGACGGTAAAATTTTGCGCAATGGGCGTGCTATTGAGATGAAGGCGACCACCTACAACGCGCGAACAACCTACGAGCAGGCGGTTGAGGAGATTAAGGCTCTGCGTAGCAAGGGCTTCAATACGCTTATGCCCGACTCGCCACAGCCGATATGGTTCTACGATATCTGCGATGCTCTCGGTATGTATGTCATTGAGCGAGCAAATATAAACCCGACCTCCGAGAGCGAAAATCGCAAGGTGGGCGGAACGCCATCAAACGACCCCGCGTTGGTTGGGGAGTACCTCTCCCGTGTGAAGGCTATGTACTACCGCACCCGCAACCACTCCTGCATCATCGCCTATGCGCTCGGCGGAGAGAAGGCTGGCAACGGCTACAATATGTACAAGGCGTACGAGTGGCTTAAATCGGTTGAGAGGGAGCGTGCCGTGATATGCCCATCGGCAGACGGCGAGTGGAATAGCGACTTATAGTATGAATATAGAGTTGATAGTTGTCGGCAAGACCGATTCAAAGGAGGTTAATGCGTTGGTTGAGAACTACACCAAACGCCTCTCGCACTATGTTCGCTTCGGCATAACCTATCTCCCCGACCTACGCAATACGAAGAGCCTCTCGGAGGCGCAACAGAAGAGTAGTGAGGGCGAGATGATACTCTCTTCGCTCGCACCGAGCGACTTTGTGGTCTTGCTTGACGAGGGTGGCAAGGAGTTTCGTAGCGTAGAGTTTGCCGAGTGGATAGAGAAGCGAATGGCGAGTGGCCTGCGTAGGTTGGTCTTCGTTATTGGCGGTCCTTACGGCTTCTCGGAGGCGGTCTATGGACGTGCCAATGGCAAAGTGTCGCTCTCGCAGATGACCTTCTCACACCAGATTGTCAGGGCTATCTTTGCCGAGCAACTATACCGCGCCTTTACCATCATCAAGGGCGAGCCATACCATCACGAATAGCGGGTAAGAGGTAAAAAGTGGCGTTGCAGGTGGAAAAATATCCACTTGCGCGGTACACAATTACATTGTTTTTTCTATCTTTGTAACGGTAAATATATCACACCAAAGATGAAAAGCGATTTTCTGGTTATTGGTTCCGGCTCTGCCGGCTTGGGTTTTGCCTTGAAGGCAGCCGAGAAAGGAACTGTTACAATCGTTACGAAAGGGGCTCTTAACGAGTGTAATACAAACTATGCACAGGGTGGTATCTGCTCTGTAACCTACGCCCCCGACACCTTCGAGAAACATATTGAGGATACGCTGATCTGTGGCGCAGGCAAGTGCGACAGAAAGGCTGTTGAGATTGTGGTGAAGAATGCACCTCGCTCGGCAGAGGACCTTATCCGCTGGGGTACGCGCTTTGACCGCCGCGAAGATGGAGGCTTTGACCTCCACCGCGAGGGCGGACACTCCGAACACCGCATTCTCCACTATCAAGATTTGACGGGTGCCGAGATTGAGCGAGCCCTGATTGAGCAGGTGCGCAACCACCCGAACATCACAATCTTGGAGAACCACTTTGCCGTGGATTTGCTCACGCAACACCACCTCGGCGAGATTGTTACACGCCACACTCGCGGCTTGGCGTGCTTTGGTGCCTATGTGCTGAACACCAATACCGACGAGATTATAACCTGCCTTGCGAAGTTTACCGTCGTGGCGGCGGGTGGCTGTGGTAATATCTACCTCACGACCACAAACCCCAATGTTGCTACGGGCGACGGTATCGCGATGTGCCACCGCGCCAAGGCTCGCATTGAGAATATGCAGTATATACAGTTCCACCCGACAGCACTCTATAACCCGGGCGAGCGTCCTTCATTCCTTATTACGGAGGCGATGCGTGGCTATGGTGCGATTTTGCGCTTGCAGAACGGGCAGGAGTTTATGCACAAGTACCACCCGATGCTCTCGTTGGCTCCGCGCGATGTCGTTGCACGCTCCATTGACCACGAACTCAAAATACGCGGCGAGGAGTTTGTCTATCTTGACGTTACACATATGCCGGCGGAGGAGACCAAACACCACTTCCCGAATATCTACGAGAAGTGCCTCTCTATCGGTATAGATATTACGAAGGATATGATACCTGTCTGCCCTGCGGCACACTACTGCTGTGGCGGTGTGAAGGTGGACTATAACGGCGAGAGTTCTATCCGCCGCCTCTATGTCTTGGGCGAGAGCAGTTGTACGGGCTTGCACGGTGCAAACCGCCTTGCATCAAACTCGCTTACCGAGGCGTTTGTCTATTCAAATATCGCAGCCGAACACGCCATCGCGAAGTTGGATAAGGTGGAGTTTCAGGAGGGTATTCCCGATTGGGACTTTGAGGGTACAGCCGAGGCGGAGGAGATGGTCTTGGTGATGCAAGATAGGAAGGAGTTGCGCTCCATAATGTCAAACTATGTGGGCATCGTGCGCTCCAATCTGCGCCTTGAAAGGGCATTCAAACGCTTGGCAGTTATCTGGCAGGAGACCGAGGAGCTGTATAACCGCACCACCCCTTCACGCGAGTTGTGCGAGTTGCGCAATATGATTACTGTCGCCTACCTCACAATCAAACAGGCGAAGGAGTGCAAGGAGTCGGTAGGTCTGCACTATACGATAGACTACCCACCACAGAAGTAAGAGTAATAATAAAGGGTGATTTCTGCGTTACACTTTTGGCTTTTGGAAGGGCGGGGGCGTAGCGCAACAAATAGGAATTATAGGAGTTATAGGAATTATAGGTTCCGCGCAACCCCTATATCTCCTATATCTCCTATCTCCTATCTCCTATCTCCTATCTAAAAAAAGCCAGGCCATTGGCTAACAGATTGGCTTAACGATGCGCACCGTGTCGGTGGTGGTCTGGCGAATCAGGAAGTCGTTATGCTTGCTTGCGTAGCGCGAAAAGAGTTCATTGTCGTAGTGGCGAATAGTCAGCAACTCGACCTTCTCAACAACCTCTGTATCAAAACCTTCGCTCTGCAAGGCTGTGGCAACCTCCTCCAAGTGCCAACTCTCCTCCACGCACAACGCCAACTCTACGGCGGTGTTGTGGATAAGGTTTGTCTTGATGCGGAAACGCTCCAACGTAGCAAAGATTATCGGGAACTTCTCCTCCAACACGAACGACAAGTCGCGCGAGCGCAGACGTAGGAGCGATTGGTTGCGCTTCAAGATAATTATCGGGGTGGAGATTGTCGCTGCCGAGCCACTAATCTCGCTACCCGCAGCCGCCTTGTTGCCGAAAGGCTTGACGTAGAGAGGTATATTCTTGTTTTGAAGTGGCTTGATAGTCTTCGGGTGGATAATCTGCGCACCGCTATATGCCAACTCAATGGTATCCACATAGTTGAGGTGGTCAATCTTTACGGCATCGGGGAAGATTTTAGGGTCTGCATTGAGGATTCCCTCCACATCTTTCCATACGGTCATAGAGTCGGCGTTGAGGATATTGGCAACGACTGCTGCCGAGTAGTCCGAGCCTTCGCGACCGAGTGTGGTGGTTGTTCCGTCGGGTGCCGAGCCGATAAAGCCCTGACCGACAAAAATACGGCTTTCCGCCCCTGCGACGGCAAGACGTAGCGGTGTTGCCGACTGCTCTATAAGCACATTTGCATCCTTGTGGCGAGCCTGCGTGAGGAAGCACTTGCGCATATCTATCCACGTATTCACGATGCCCTCTTTTGCAAGATAGGCAGAGATTATTGTTGTCGAAACCAACTCTCCGTAGGCTACGATATGGTCGTACCACTCCTCGGCACGACTGCGCTCAAAGCGGTTGGTTGTTACCGCCTTGCGCAACGCCTCAAAGAGGTCATCAACCGCCTTGATGCGATACTCCGCCGAGCCAAAGAGGTCGGCAATAGAGGTGTAGTGGTATGCCTTGATTTCGGCTATCTTGCTCTCGCATAGGGCAGTATCGCCCTTACGCATAGCATCAAAGACCTCCTCCAACGCGTTGGTGGTCTTACCCATCGCCGAGACAATTATGAAGAGCTCCTCCTCTCCGCGAACTATATTTACAAGGTTGCGTACCCCTTCGGCACTCTTGACCGAAGCACCTCCAAATTTATAGACTTTCATACGAATTTTTAGCTATTAGCCTTTGGCCATTAGCCATTAGCTGTTTTGTTTGAGTGCAAAATTAAAAATTAAAAATTAAAAATTCAAAATTTTGAGGGGATTATGGCATTCGGGCTACGCCCTTAATGGCGTATGAAAATGATACCCAGCAGTAGGCGGGAAACCTCAAAGGTTATTAAGGGTGATTAAGGGTTGTTAATGTCGATTAAGGTAATTAGCCACCCCCTTAATATCCTTTAATACCCCTTATTTTTGGCGCAAAAAGCCAATGGCTAATGGCCAATAGCTAATAGCCCCAAACTAATATAGTTCCACAAACTCCCACGAGTTGCCTACCGCGTCAAGGTAACGCAGAAACTCCTCGCGCGAGATAACTACCGTACCACGACTGTCGTTGGGGTGAAAACTCAAACTCTCGGCTTGTTGTAAGTTTTGGTCGAGAAAGAGATGCACGTGATGTTCCTCGTCGTTGATAAGTCCGAAGGGCGACACCGAGCCAGGCTCCAAGCCGAGGTAACGCTCCATACGCTGTGGCGATGCGAAACTCAACTTGCCCTGATGCAGGCGGTGTTCCATATCGTGAATAGCCATATCTTGGTCGCAATCAAAGCAGACCAAGTAGTGGCGATTGCCCTTATGGTTGCGGAAAAAGAGGTTTTTGCAATGCACCGAGCCGTCGTTGCGCCAATACTGCTTGGCGATCTCAATCGTCGGCGATTCGGGGTGAAAATAGACCTCGTATTTTATTCCGTGCGCCTCCAAAAAGTCAAAGACTTTTTTACTGCGCAGTTCTAATAACTCCATAAAACTCTAACGCCCCTTATACTCCGTATCGGTGTTCTCAAACACAAACGCAAAGATATCTGCGGTCTCGTCCAGACGCTTTGATGTTGGCTTGCCTGCTCCGTGTCCCGCGTTGGTCTCAATGCGAATCAAGACAGGGTTGTCGCCCTTGTGGCAGTGTTGCAACTCGGCAGCAAACTTAAACGAGTGTGCCGGCACGACGCGGTCGTCGTGGTCGCCCGTAGTTACGAGCGTTGCAGGATACTCCACACCCTCACGCAAGTTGTGCAGCGGCGAATACTTTATAAGGTAGTCGAACTGCTCCTTCACATCTGCCGAGCCATACTCCACAACCCAACCGTGTCCGATTGTGAAGCGGTGGTAGCGAAGCATATCCAACACACCCACTGCCGGCAGAGCAACAGCGTACAAATCAGGGCGTTGTGTCATACAAGCACCAACCAACAAGCCGCCATTTGAACCGCCCGCAATAGCGAGTTTCTCGCTTGAAGTGTAGCCCTCGGCGATAAGGTGTTCGGCAGCCGAGATAAAGTCGTCAAAGACATTCTGCTTTTTGTCAAGCATACCCGCCTTGTGCCACTCCTCGCCATACTCCGAGCCACCGCGTAGGTTCACTACAACCCATACGCCGCCCTGCTCCATAAACATAGCAGCGGTGGTTGAGAACGATGGGGCGAGGTTGATTTGGAAGCCGCCATAGCCATAGAGGTAGCAAGGGTTGTTGCCGTCAAGTTTCAACCCCTTCTTGTGCGATACGAACATCGGCACGCGCGTTCCGTCCTTGCTTGTGAAGAATATCTGCTTTGTTTCGTAGTCCGAGCAGTCAAACTTAACCTCCGATTGGTGGTACAACTCCGACTTGCCACTCGCGATATCGTAGCGATAGATAGAGTTTGGTGTGGTATAGTTGGCAACCGCATAATATACCTCCGTATCCTCGCGCTCGCCGTCAAAGCCACCCACCGAGCCGATAATCGGCAACTCCACCTCGCGCACGAGGTTGCCCTTGCGGTCATATTGGAAAATCTTGTTCTGCGCGTCAATCAGATACTCGGCAAAGAGAGCATCGCCCGCCATACCTACCGCTTCAAGGAGCGACTTACCCTCCGGAATGATGTCGTACTGCTTGCCTGTAAGGAGATTTACACCCACGAGGTGGTAGTTTGGTGCAGTATCGTTGGTCATCACGAATAACTCGTCCTTGTAGCAATCAAGGATATAGTAGTCGTAGTCGAAACCCTTGTAGAGGGTGCGCCACTTGCGCTCCGATGTGCGCTTATAGAGGATTTGTGTACCCGAAGTACCTGCCGACGAGGTTATGAACTGCCACTTGCCGTCCTCGCTCTCGTAGCCGTGGTGGTAGTGGAGAGGGTTTTTCTTGTCCTCAAATATCAGAATATCCTCCTTCTGCGTAGTGCCAAGGCGGTGGAAGTAGACCTTCTGGTTGGTGTTCTGTGCCGAATATACGGCATCGCCCTCCTTTGGTGCGTCGTATGCGCTGTAATAGAAGCCACGACCATCGCGAGTCCACGAAGCACCCGAGAATTTCACCCACTTGATATGGTCGGCGAGGGGTTTCATTGTCTCGGTATCCAAGACCTTTATCTCAACCCAGTCCGAGCCTGCCGAGGCGAGGGCATAGGCGAAGTAGCGACCATCTTTTGTAAATGAACCTGCGTGCAACGCCACAGTACCCTCCTCCGAGAGGGTGTTTGGGTCAAAGAAGAGCTCCTCCTCGGTGTCCGAGAGGTTGCGCTTGCGATAGAGTACGCTCTGATTCTGCAAGCCGCTGTTGCGCGAGATGTAGTACCACTCGCCACGCTTTGTAGGTGCGCTCTGTGTTGGGTAGTTCCACAACTCCTCCAAACGCTCACGAATAGCCTTGCGCTGTGGGAGCGAGTTGAGATAGTCGAATGTAACCTCGTTTTGAGCCTTCACCCACTCGGCTGTGCGCTCCGACATATCGTCCTCCAACCAGCGATACGGGTCGGCAACCTCTGTGCCGTGATAGTTATCCACCACGCCCTCACGCGCAGTTTCAGGGTAGTTAATATGTGTCATATTTCCAATTATTTTACCAATTCCATATCCGATAAAATATGCCGCCGCAAACATTGCAATGCAGATGCAGATAGTCTTGCAAATCTGCTTAATAGTTGATTTAGTTATCTTCATTTTGACAATTAGTTTTGTGCAAATATAATCAAAAAAAGCCAATAAAAAACGGCTCGTAAATCTCCGAGCCGTTTTTTCTATTTCGGTTGATTCTCTTCGTCGAGGTCGTAGAGCAACTCTATATCATCAACATACATCCACGAGGAGGTACTACCCGTAAAGTAGTCGCCATAGCCCGAGCAGGTAAAGGTGAGGAGCAGATATGTGGTGTCGCTCTCAAAACTCTTATACTCAATCGGGAGTGTCATCTCGTGCCAAGCCGAGGTATCCACGCTGCTTGGCTCTGGTGTGGTATAGGTGTCAAAGTATCCGAGACCGAGTACGCCATCTGCGGTGCGAGGGTCAAAGAAGGTTGTCTCGTCGGCACTATATACGCAGTGAGCCTCTGTCCAATCGGTTACGCAGAAGAAGACCTTTGCAAGGTCTGGTTCGCCGCCCTTGACAGGAATCTGCTTGCTACCGATATGGTACTCTACGCCTGCCTCGGCCTTTTTGCTGGCTACATAGTCAATGCCGCCACAGTAATACTTTATCTTGAAGCGTATCGCCGTAGGACGCACTGTCTGTGGGATAGGCTTGCCGAAATAGACGTAGGCATTAGTACCGGCTGTCGCTCCATAGTAACCTACAAAGAGGTTTCCGGCGGCAAACTTCACGACGACATAGCGCGAAGCCATATAGGCACTCTTGGTACTCTCGGAGTTTAACGGAGTGTCGTTTGACGGGTAGGTCAGGTTGTAACTTGGACCGAGTGATGTAGCACCCGGATTACCCGTAGCCCAGAACATATCCAACACCGAGGAGAACGGATACCAGCAAGGTCCTGCCTCGCCCGTAGGCAACTTCGTAGGGTCATTCGTGAACTCGCCCCACTCCTCCAACTGCGAGTTAGGCATCTGGTAGAGTGCGGAGGTTGTTACCACCTTTGTATCGGACTCCTTGGTCGTGGTTGTGCCATCTTTCTCGGTTATGGCGTAGCCGATAACCTCATACTCGGTGTTCTGCTCCAAACCGCGCACAACGGCCTTTACGAAGCCCTCCTCATAGCGGTTGTAGGCATCTTTTGAATCACGGGCATACCACTCGTCCTTGACCCTCAACCACTCGGTAGAGCCACGCTTGCGGTATGCAAATTGGATATTTGCACCATCTATGGCTGCCGACTTTATCCAAATGACACTTGCACCCGCTGCAACATAGACAAAGTCTATCGCCACCTCGGTAGGTACGACAACCAACTCCCAAGGTGTTGGCAGGGTCTGCCAAGGTGCCAAGACGCTGACGGTTTGCGAGTGTGTGGCATTATTAAAGTCCTTCGGCATCTCTGATGCGTCAGGGAAGTCGTAGTTGCTCGGTCCGAAGCGCACCTCCAACGTCTGAACATTGTCAAGAGGGTAGTCCTGACGACGCTTCACGATGGCACGGTGTCCCTCCACGTCCCACTCGGTAGCACCGATCTGTCCATCTACCTTCCAGATGCGGTTGATGGTCTGTGTAGCGACAATCTTCCACTCGTAGTCCTGAAAGTAGGAGAGGGTGAGGTACTCGGGTTGAGTCATATTTCTTGTTGCCCCGTTCAGATTCTGCGAAGCGATAATCTTTGACGGGTCAGCCTCATAGTTGAGATTGGTTACAACCTCCGCGCCATAGGAGATGCTCTTAAACTTCACAGCCTCAATGTTGGTCTCCTCGGCAAGAGGAATTGTCGCCGTGTAGGTTGAGCGATCAAGTACAATATCGCCTGCCGTACCCTCAACATCGAGCGATGCGATGTAGAGGTCCACCACAGGTTGCGGTAGGTCATTTGTGATGCACGACGAGAGCATCGCCGACATCGCAAGGAGTAGGGTATATATCTTTTTAGTCATACTTCAACTTCAATTTTTGTTCGTTCTTCTTACTCCACAAGTGTACTGTAACGCCGATGTTTATCTCGGCGAGGTTGAGTCGGAAGCGCAACTTCGAGTAGTCGCGTGTGCCGGTGGCGTTCATCTCCGCATCAAACTGCTTCACGTGTGTATATTGCAGACCTCCCAAGCCAAACGACACAGAGGCGCAGACATTCGGGAAGACGTATGCCGCAATACCCGGATTGAAGTTGAACTTCACCTTGTAACTATCCGAGATGGAGGTGCTCCACTCGTCGTTGTAGCGGAAGCCGAACTTTGAGCGACCATACTGTCCGACCAACTCCAACTCGCCAAATACACCAAAGCGACCACGACGGTCAAGTGGCACATAGGCACGATGGAAGATGGCGAATGAGTAGGCGTTGCTCAAATAGTTGATGGCGATACCCTCTGTACCAAACTCTATGCCGTTGATAAAGTTACCGAGGTTGATGCTCGCGTTGTCGAACTTACCGTTCATATAGGTATAACCGAAGCGTGCGCCAACACTCAAATTGTTGCGGTACATATATCCGATATATGGCTTCACGGTAACTATTGAGCCGCCGAGTTTGAGGTCCTCTATAATCAGAGCAATATCCGAGTCGTCGGTCGTAAGTGTGCCGTACGATGCCGAGATACCTGTAATAATCTCACCCTTGAAGGCAAATACATTCTTGTTGATTTCGCGGTCAATACGCTTTATCACAAATGGAGAGCGAGGGTGCTTGCGCACCTTGGTCGTGTCGCGCTTATTGCCAAAGATGATGTTGTTTTGTGCCGAGACACTCTCTATCTGCAACGAGGTTGCAACCAGCACTATCGTAAGTAGTATAAATATCTTCTTCATAGTCATAACGCTTTATAAGTAGAATGCTGCACCCAATCCTATGGAGAAGATGTTTACCTTGAAATTCATTTGCGAGGTGGAGGTCTGTCCCGAAACCACCTGATTGCTCACCTGTCGTGTCTGTGAGTAGTTGAAGCCGAACACGCCGACATTAACCTCAATGGCAAAGTTGTTCGTGAGGAAGGCGGCTATACCCGGATTTACACCCAGCGCAACATCAAAACTTGTGGCGTATGTTCCGCTGAGGGCATTTTGAGGTCCTGCTGCCAACTTTGACTGCGAGCCACCCATCGCCAACGACACCTCTGCGAAGAGGGCGAAACGCTTGTTGTTGCGTCCGAGTGGGATATATTTACGCCACAACGCCTCGGCGTTGTAGGAGTGCTTCAACGAGTAGTAGAATGAGTTATCCAACGAGGTTATCGAAAGGCTTGCATTGTCCAACTGCGTACGCGAACGCGAGTAGCCGAAGCGCACACCCACCAACGAGTTCTTGGCGTAGGCGTAGCCAACCAGAGGCGATACCTTGAATGTGTAACCGTCGGACTGGATATCCTCAACGATAAGGAAGGTGTAGTTGTTGTTCGAGTGCGTCGAGTATGATATTGAACCACCGAACACCCACTGCCCCTTTGGTACAAACTCGGTACGTAGGTTTGAGATACCTCTACGCTTGCGACGCTCACTGAGGCTTATACGTGTAGTGTCGGAGGGGGTAACCTCCTTGACTGCGACAACGAGAGTGTCGCTCGGTGTTTGGGTTGGAGTATCTGCCACCACCCTCTTCTCCTCTATCTTCGGAGCCTCGGGCAGAACGATTTGCTCCTCGCCCCGAGCCACGAATGGCGAGGCGAGGAGTATCGCGCAGAATAGTGGTAAAAATCTATTCATCGGTAAAATTTTAGTAGATAAATTCTATATCATCAACATACAACCACGACTCGGTTGAACCATCAAAGAAGTCGCCGTAGCCCGAGCAGGTGAATGTCAAAATAAGGTGCGACGGCACCTGATTAGGGTCTTTGCCGTAGAATGTAAACGGAACGGTAATCTCCTTCCACTCGGTCTGCGACTCGGTGGACTCAAAATATGCCGAGTAGAGCACCTTGTTGTAGCGAGCGTCGCCCGACTTGATATCCTTGTCGCTTGGCGAGAAGGTGGTCTCCTTTGCCTTGCTACTATCAACCAAGTGTCGGTCGGTTGTCAGAGCGCAGAAGATTTTACAGAGGTCAGGGTCGCCCTCCTTTGCTACTTTGCCCTTCACCTTATCAATTTTACCGCTCTTCCACTTTGCCCAGAAGCGAATAGCCTTTGGCTTTGCGTTGTATTCAAACGGCTGACCGAAATAGACCTTTGCGTTAGTTCCGTCCATACCGCCCCACGAGCCGATATAGCCGTTACCTGCTGCAAACTTCACGACGATATACTCCGAGTCCATATACATCGACTTCTTACCCTTTGAGCCAGGGCGAACATCGCTACTACTTTGAGTGATGTTCTTACTCAAAATGGCTGTTCCGTAGTTACCCGAACACCAATATGCGTTGGTTGGGGTGTGGTAAGGGATAATCACGCCGTCGCCATTCTTGCACCAACCCTCCAAGTCGCCATTCGGAATCTGGTTTCCATCACGGGTGGTAAATGCAAGGCTTGTACCAACGGTCTTATCGTCAATAACGAGGTTGTATTCGTAGGTGCGATTTGCCTCAATGCCCTTAACTTGTGCGGTGTAGGTGTTTGTGCCACTCGCCACCGCATCAAAACTCTTCCACTCGCCCTCGCCCTCACGATATTTGAGTTGCACGCTTGCAGGCGAGCCGAATACCGTAGCCGAGAGAGAGGTTGTACCACCTGCCCAAGCCAACACCTCATTCGAGTTGTTGTAGGCATTCACGCCCTGTAAGTTGTAAGGCAACTCGGTGGTTACCTCGCCACCATCTTGGTCGGCAATATATGCCTCAATCCCGTGTACCCGAGATTTCTGGAGGAACGGTATTTCGATATCTTCTATAAGAACAGTGAGAGAGGTGCGATAGGCGTATCCATTCATGAGGTCATCCATTATATCTGGTTTTATGTGTGGAACAGGCATTTTGATGATCGTTATGATGAATATGAAACGCCTTCTCTTAAGTGGATACTGAGTGAAATGG
>JAFXHB010000121.1 GCA_017536605.1 Alistipes sp. | reverse complement strand
GCAGACGTTGATGTCATCGAGGCTTTGGGCGGACGATTCTCCAACATTGACGAGAAGACCGCGAAGAAGTTGAGTATCCACGGAGGCGTACAGGTGCAGAGCATCAACAATGATGGACTACTCGCAAAGGTGCGTATCAGGACGGGATACATCATTACACACATCAACGACAAGGCGATACGCTCAATCGGAGATCTTGCCGCCTTGACAAGCAACGTAAAGTCTATTGACGGAGTATATCCCGACGGACGTGCTGCAAGTTATACGATTATTAACGAATAACACTATAAGGCTAATGGCAAATGGTCAATAGCCAAAACGAAGAAACATTATGCGTCAATTAAAGATTACGAAATCCATCACCAATCGTGAGAGTGCATCGCTTGACAAGTATTTGCAGGAGATTGGTAAGGAGGAACTTATTACCGTTGAGGAGGAGGTAGAACTCGCCCAACGTATCCGCAAGGGCGACCAAGAGGCTTTGGAGAAACTCACAAAAGCAAATCTCCGCTTCGTGGTATCGGTTGCCAAACAGTACCAAAACCAAGGTTTGAGCCTTCCAGACCTTATCAACGAGGGTAACCTCGGTCTGATTAAGGCTGCCGAGAAGTTTGATGAAACGCGAGGCTTTAAGTTTATCTCCTACGCTGTATGGTGGATTCGTCAATCTATTCTGCAAGCATTGGCAGAGCAGTCGCGTATCGTGCGCCTTCCTCTGAATCAGGTCGGCTCACTCAACAAAATCAACAAGGCATCTGCCCGCTTTGAGCAGGAGCACGAGCGTATCCCCTCGCCCGAGGAGTTGGCTGCCGAGTTGGAGTTGCCACGCGACAAGGTTGCCGACACACTCCGCGTAGCAGGTCGCCACATCTCGGTTGATGCTCCG
This sequence comes from Alistipes sp., assembly GCA_017536605.1. GTDB lineage: Bacteria > Bacteroidota > Bacteroidia > Bacteroidales > Rikenellaceae > Alistipes. The sequence continues at coordinate 8,244 of JAFXHB010000121.1, read as the reverse complement.
TTTGCCGACGGCGAGGACAACTCTCTGCTTGATGTGTTGATTAACACCGACTCTCCAAATGCGGACCGCGAACTCATCAACGAGTCGTTGGCTACCGAGGTGGAGCGTGCCCTTGAAACGCTTACCGAGCGCGAGCGCGATATTATCCGTTACTTCTTCGGCATCGGTTGCTCGGAGATGACCTTGGAGGAGATTGGCGAGAAGTTTGACCTTACACGCGAGCGCGTGCGTCAGATTAAGGAGAAGGCTATCCGTCGCCTCCGCCACTCTTCGCGCAGCACACCGCTCAAATCATATTTGGGATAGAGCGTAGCGAATAAGCATAAACAAGGGCGTGTCCAACATTAGACACGCCCTTACTATTTGAAGTTGTATAACAAGAGTGATTATTATTATTTCTTCTTCGCCTTATCGGTATAGAGGAATCGTTTAATCTTCTTGGTTGCGGTCTTCTCAAACTCCTTCTCCTCCTCAACGACCTCCGTAATCTTTGAACTACGATTAACGCGCTCGTTCACGTAGTTCTTGATGTCGCGCATAAGATCCTGCTTGAAGAGGTCAAACTCGTGTCTTTTCTTGTGCCAATTATCCACAAGTTCCGCATAGCGAGCCTCAATGGCCTCGGTGTCAAAATGCACCAACGCCACCAACTTACCGTCCATCTCGGTAACAACCGACTCCGAGATAAAGACGTGTGAGTTGAGCACGCTCTCAATATCCTCCGGATAGATATTCTCGCCACTTGGTCCGAGAATCATATTCTTTGAACGACCCTTAATATAGAGCCAGCCGTCCTTGTCAAACGTTGCCAAGTCGCCCGTGCGGAAGAAGCCGTCCTCGGTAAATACGGCTGCCGTAGCCTCCTCGTTCTTGTAGTAGCCCAACATCTGCGAAGGACTCTTAACGAGCAACTCTCCGATACCCTCCTCGTTCACATTCTCCAAGCGATACTCAATACCCTTCAACACGGGTCCCGTAGAGCCAAGTCGCACCATATCATCTACCGCACCGGCAATAAGTGGTGCTGTCTCGGTAAGTCCGTAGCCGATATTGTAAACGAATTTAGACTCCAAGAGGAACTTCTCAACCTCCGCGTCAAGTTTCGCACCTCCGATACCGAAGAAGCGGAGTCTGCCACCAAAGGTCTTGGCGAGTTTCTTGCCGGCGATGCGGTTCAAATAGCGACGGATAAAACCAATCCCATAGAGCGCACGCATAAAGGCATTTGAGGTAAACTGCTTCTTAACCTTTCCGTTGTATATCTTTTCAATAATAAGCGGCACGGTGAGCATCACGGTAGGGCGCACATCTTTCAGGGCAGGCAACAACACCGATACGGTAGGTGCCTTATCGAGATAGACAACGTGGGCTCCGTGATAGAAGGCAAGGATAAGTCCAATCGTACACTCGTAGGTGTGCGCCATCGGCAGAATCGAGAGGAAGATATCATCTTCGCGCACCAGATAGAGCGGGTCAATCAGCCACATCTGCGATGCAATATTGTAGTGCGTAAGCATCACTCCCTTCGGTGCAGAGGTAGTACCCGACGTATAGATGAGTGCCGCCAAGTCCTCCGGTTGCGGAACGGTCAGTTCGCCCTCCGCCTTCACATTCTGCGAGAGAACGGTAAGGTTCTTTGTACGAATGATGATGTTCAGTTTTGAGGATACCTCACTTGAAATCTTGGTAAATAGTTTGTCCGACACACACATCGCCTTTGACTCGGAGTGCTCAACAATGCGGTCGAGGTCTGCCGATGTCATATCCGGCAAGACCGGAACTACCGTATAGCCTCCCGTTGTAATAGCAAAGTAGCAAATGCCCCAATTAGGCATATTGCTACTTAACAAGACGACCTTGTCGCCCTTTTTAAGACCTGCCGAGCGGAGCATCTCTTGTACCTCGGCCACTTTTTCGCCCACCTGCTTGAAGGTGTAGCTGTTGCCCTTCCACAGCGAAAAGGCTATACGCTCCGAAAAATTCTTAACACTCTCGTGCAGAATTTCGTAAAGTGTATTCAACTTCATAAAATAGAATTAGATATTATATAGCAATATCGCTTTATACTCTCTTTGGGGACAAATATACGATTTTTTTTTGAAATCGGCTCTTTTTGGCTCATTAAGGACAGATGTAGAAGTTCTGATAGCGATTGTAGATACGCATAACCTTCTTCACGTAGGAGATGGTTTCATCGCTACCATAAAAAGAGCCACCTTTCACCACCTCCAACTCAAAATACTCCTCCTCGCACAGCATCTCCAAGTAGGAGGCAACAACCTCCCAACTGCTGTCATCATCTTCAAAGTACCTCGCAAGGCGGCGTGCATCGGCAATACGCGAATAGCCTGCATTGTAGGCGGCAAGAGTGAAGCAAAGACGCTCCTTCGCATCAAAGGTCTTGTCAAATCTAAACATTCTATCTATCGTGTTGAGCAACTCGGCAGCCACCTCAACGTTGCGTTTCGCATCAAACAACTCCTCGTACTCAACACCCATATTGGCTGCGACGCGGGGCATAATCTGCATAAGCCCAACCGCACCCGATGACGATATGGCATCGCTCTTAAACTCCGACTCGGAGCGTGCAATCGCGGCAAGAAGCAGCCAATCTATCCCCCACGCAGCACCCACCTCCTTGAAGATGTCGTCATACGCCGAGATAAAGTTATAGTTCTCATTCAGGAGCAACTCCTCCTCTACCACTTGCGGGGCAGAGCTTTTCGGTAATAGTAGAGATATAGAGATAGCCGAAGCCGCCACCACAAAGAGCAGTGGAGCAACAACACGTCTTATCCAAAATTTAGCCATAAAGCGGGGAGGTGTTAGTCGTAGAACGCCCACGAGATACCAAACTTAAACATTCCCGGGTTAAGTGGGTAGCGGGCAACAGAGAAATACTCTCCATTACCAAAGAGGTTGCAGTTCCAGTGCTGATACTTCAACAATATACGCATACGCTTCCACTTCGCCGAGATGAAGGCGTCAAGGTATGGGTAGTTACCCACCTCAACCTCGTTTTGGTTGTAGAAGACCGACAGAGCAGGGTTGTAGCCCTGTGCGTAGTAGCGTGTATTGAAGCGTCCGTCTATACCGACCTGCACGCGCAAGACATCGCGCTTAACCCAGAACTCGTAGTAGTACGAGAGGAATGCCGAGCAGAGTGGCACCGGAACAACGTGGCGATTTGTGGTAAACTGCACTAACACCCTGTGGTCAAGGTGCAAGCCCTTGATTACAAAGTTCTTCTGTGCATATATACTTGTAACGCTGACAACGCCATTGTGCTGCGCAGGCATACAGTCCGCGCCATAATAGACCTTATTTCGCAAGACACTCTGCCAGAAGCCCAACTCAATGCCGTGGTCGGGAACGGTGAACGACACATTAAACCGCGTTTCGCCCTCCTTCTTGAAGTCATTTTGCCAGCGATAGTGGTTTGACGACCAATTCGTAAGCCAATAGCCGGGCGTTGTATTCGATTCGCTGAACTCGCCCGAGAGGGTAAATGGTTTCTTCTTGATATATGCCGTAAATGAGGCGTGCGCACCGATTGAGTAGTCGCCACCGCGATAGCCCGAAGGGTATATCTTAAAGTCTGCACCCCAATTCACCCAGCGACGTATCTTACCCTCAATGCCCGCATAGGCAAACCACGAGAGTCTCTTCACGCGCCCATCTTTGCCCGAGAGGTAGTCCTTCACGGCAAACTGCGAATAGGTGTGCAAATCGAGTCCGACACCTCCGTCAATCGTTCCCACAACGCCATTTCTATCCCAAGGTTGCGCCTGAACGAAGAGGCGATTGGTTATCACACGCTCGTAGGTGGAGTCGCGAGTACGCTCCGGGCTGATGTACCAATCCTTATAGTAGGTGTCGGTCTTGCCAACGTAGGTGCCATTCGGATTACGCGAATATCGCTCATTGTAGAAGGTGGAGTATTTATCGACATAGACCTTACTCCACTCGTTGTACTCAAAGGTGTGTCCTACATATACGGCAGGGAGGTCCGCCATCGAGAAGTCGCGCGGCGTCATTCTCACCAACGGGATACCTATCGACTGCTTGATGAAGAAGGCGTTGTTGCGATAGGTGTTCTTCGCCTCCGCACCCGCCAAGCGCATAGGGATACCCGAAGGCATATCGAAGGTGGTATCGGCTACTGCCCATTCGCCCACGACACCACCATTCTCCTGCTGCTCAATGTGGTTGTGGATATATCCCGCGTGTACGGAGTATCGCCTACCCGTATGTGCCACCGTACCCGAAAAGTTCTGATTCTTAACGCGCGACACGTCGTATTTACCTCGCGCACCTCGCGCACGATAGTTTACACCCACCGAGGTCGAAGGGGAGATATTCTGCGAGAGGGTTATCTCGAAGTGCTCCTCACGGTAACGCTTCTGTCCCGACTCCAAATATGTCATCCAGATATAAGGGTGCTTCATATTGTAGAACGGAGCATTCTCCATATCGTAGGCGTAGGCATCGTAAGGTTGGGCAAAGGTAAACTCCGGCGAGCGTGTGCGCTCAAAGTAATTAACCTCCGTAGATGCCTGACCAAGACCACCTACCGAGTTGTTACCCAGACGTTTGTGGTAGTGAGGGTAGTCCAAACGCCACTTCGTAAGAGTGGTGTCAATCGGTTCAACCTCTACCCTATTGAAATCGCGGTCTATGTGCCATTGGAAGTTGCGCAAGGCGCGAATCGAGTCGCTGAAAAAGTAGGACTCCAACGGCTTGCGCGGACGCTTTTTCTTGGTGGTGTCGCCCTGCTCTCCCTCCACTGGGTTGCCGTTCTCGTCAAGTTGCTGACCATCGGCACCCTGCTGGTTGGAGGTGTCGTACGGGTTTTGTCCGTAGCCCCCCGTGCCGGTCTGACCGAAGCCTCGTTGTCCCTGTCGCTGGGCACGCATCAGTGCGCTGGCATCAAGTTGTGCGTGCGCAACTCCACAGACCATCACCATCAAGGTAATGCCCAGCAGGGTACGCACTATATTCTTATTGCCAAACGCCATTCGCACTATCGCTTACTCAAAAACCACCTTATAGTTGAAATCACTATATATAGAACGATAATTACGGGAATTGCGTATAGACGGACAAGACAAATCAACAGGCACGACGTAAGCAGGAAGCCGTAACGCACCTTATTATCGTTATTGCCGAGCCCCCACTCCTTGAATTTGAGCGAGAACATTCGTATCGGACTTACAAGCAACACTGCCACCAATACCGAGATAAGCAGCAACCACTCCATACCGAAGCTGATATCGTAACGCTCACATACACACGCCAACGACAAACAAAGAATTGCCGAGGCAGGTGTCGGAAGACCGCAGAACTCCTCGTGCTGTGTGTCGTCTATATTGAACTTCGCCAATCGTAGTGCCGAGAATGCCGCTATAAGGAACGGAACATAACACAATATCCCTGCCCAAAGTTCATTCAAACCAAAGACCGAAGGCATCTCGCCACACAACACCGACATCGCCACCGCAGGTGCTACACCAAACGAGACCATATCTGCCAACGAGTCGAGTTGTACGCCAACCTCGGAGTATTGTTTAAGAAGACGTGCCGAGAAGCCATCTAAAAAATCGCACACCGCCGATGCGCCTACAAAGATAAAGGCAAGTGTCAAATCTTCATAGACCAACGATGCCACAATTGAGCCCATACCGCACAAAAGATTGAGCAGTGTGATGCAATTCGGTATTGTAAATAACTTTATATTCATTTTATACCATTTTAACCCGACAAAGTTACAAAAATTTTGTTATCTTTGTACTATTCTACTAAACCTATTGTGAATATGAGTGCTAAAAGAGCGATTTATTGCGTAATTATGGCGGGAGGCGTAGGTACTCGCTTCTGGCCGGAGAGTCGTCAAAGCAAGCCAAAGCAGTTCCTTGATATCTGCGACACGGGCAAATCTTTTATCCGTACGACCTTTGAGCGTTTCGCCCATTTGGTACCTACCGAGAACTTCCTCGTGGTTACTAATAGGCGTTACAAAGAGTTGGTTTTGGAGCATATCCCCGAACTTGCAGAGGAGCAGATTCTCTGCGAGCCTATCGGACGAAATACGGCTCCGTGCATCGCCTATGCGGCATTTCATCTGCAACGCATAGACCCGAATGCCACAATGATTGTAACCCCGTCTGACCACCTTATTCTCAACGAGGCGGAGTTCCACCACATAGTAGAAGATACGCTCAACTTCGTTGAAGACCACAATGCCCTGATGACTATCGGCATCACACCTTCACGCCCAGAAACCGGATACGGATATATCCAAAAGAGCGACAACGAGATTATCTCGCGCGTGAAGTGCTTCACCGAGAAGCCTAATTTGGAGTTGGCACAGGTATTCGTGCAGTCGGGCGAATTTTTCTGGAACTCGGGAATCTTCGTATGGAAGGTTGAGGATATTCTCGCTGCCCTCGCGAAGCACCTGCCCGAAAACCACGCCCTCTTTGAGTCTATCGCCCACAAACTCGGCACCGACGAGGAGGTTGCAGCCATTGAGCAGGTATTTGCCGAGTGTCGTGCCATCTCTATCGACTATGGCGTGATGGAGAAGGCTGATAATGTATATGTGCGCTGTGGCGACTTCGGGTGGAGCGATGTCGGAACGTGGGGCTCTCTCTACCAACTGTCGCGCAAAGATAAGTACGCCAATGTTCGCCCTGAAAAGGGGTGCTATCTCTATAATACCCGACAGACCATTGTATCACTACCGAAGGAGAAAATTGCCGTAATCAACGGCCTACGCGACTATATCGTGGTTGATACCGACGACGTATTGCTTATCTGCCCACGCAACGAGGAGCAGAATATCAAGAAGTATATCGACGAGGTTAAGTACAACAACGGCGACAAACATATTTAGCTATTAGCCATTAGCCATTAGCCATTAGCCATTAGCTTTTTTAAATGCAAAATGCAAAACCGACGCTGCGGAGCGAGAGCAGAGAGTGCTTGCACACTTTGCCGAGCCGCGAGGAGGAAAAGCCCTCAAAGAGGGGTTAATGCAAAATGCAAAATTAAGAATTCCTTTAATTGTCAATTAAGAAATGCAGTTCGGTACCGAACTGCATTTTGTTTGCTGAAAGGGCTTATTGCGTAACGCAGAAATCAACTTTTATTAACTCTTTATTCTACATAGAGGACCAATCCCTTCAAATACTCCCCTTCGGGGTGGTAGATGTTGATTGGGTGGTCGGTAGGTTGAGTGAGTTGATGAAGAATACGCACCTTGCGCCCTGCGATAGCCGCCGCCGTAAATACGGTTGTGCGGAACAACTCCTTGGATACCGCCTGCGAGCAGGAGAAGGTAAAGAGAATACCGCCCGACTTAATCTGCGACAAAGCCCTCGCATTCAGTCGCTTATAGCCCTGCATCGCATTTCCCAACACCTTATGATGTTTGGCAAATGCGGGTGGGTCGAGTATAATCATATCGTACTTATTGCCAATATCTTTCAGGTACTCCACCGCATCGCACGCTAACGATGTATGAGGTGCATCATCTCCAAAATTGAGGCGTATATTCTCATCGACCAATCGCACGGCACGCTCCGAAGCATCTATCGAGCAGACCTCTTTCGCGCCACCCGCCAAGGCATAGACCGAGAAGCCTCCCGTATAGCAGAATGTATTTAGCACGGTACGCCCCTTGGCATACTGCTTCACAAGGTCGCGGTTGAAACGTTGGTCAATAAAGAAGCCTGTCTTCTGCCCCTCCTCCCAATTAACTAGGAACTTATGACCATTCTCCAAGACCACATTATCGCGCTCTGCCGAGCCGTAGAGGTAGCCATCAACGGCGTTCAGATTAGCCTTGAATGGCACCGTAGCGGCACTCTTATCGTATATCGCTGTCAGCCTTTCGCCATAGACCTCACGAAGAGCCTTCGCGATACTCTCACGCGAGAGGTACATTCCAACCGAGTGGCACTGCACAACAGCCACCGAGCCATAGATATCCACAACCAAGCCGGGCAAAAGGTCGCCCTCGCCGTGAATGAGGCGGTAGCAGGTGGTCTGCTCACTATCGGTTAAGCCGAGCGTGCGACGAACATCAAATGCCGAGGCGATACGCTCTCGCCACCACGCATCATCTATCTCCCTACGCTCAAAGGTAAGCACACGAACTGCAATAGAGCCTATCTGGTAGTGTCCGCGAGCGATAAAGTCGCCTCTTGACGAGAGAACATCAACAACTGCCCCCTCCGAGAT
>JAFXHB010000120.1 GCA_017536605.1 Alistipes sp. | reverse complement strand
TTCAAAAGTCAAAATTCAAAATTCAGAATGCAAAATGCAAAATTAAGTCCGCAAAGGTAATGATTTTTTTTGATTTTCGTGTTCTAATCTGCCAAAGAATAGGCTACTTGGCAAATTCCTCTATCGGAATACTCTCTCGCATAATAAACGCCTTCGGGAAGGAGCGACGAATGCTTCCAAGGTAGATTATTGCCTCCTCCTTTGAGGAGTAGTTGCCTACCATAACCTTGAAGTACGGATTCTCGTAGGAGACATACGTCTTCTCGGTAGGGTAGAGTGCCTTGAAACTATCCTGCATAGCGAAGGCGTCGCGCCTTGCACTCTGCGAGTTGCTCATAAAGATTACGATGCGGTAGCCGTTTATGCTGTTTGTCGTCTTGTTGGATAGTCCGCTGTTGATGATATGCTCGGCATCACCCCTCATCTCAAAGCGCACGGTGGCGTTGATTGTCGTCAGAGAATCTACCTGCATCGGACGACCTAAACGCTCCGTGAGTGTCAGGCGCACCGTGTCGGTTGGCGTCGATTGTGCCAACTCTGCCGAAGGTGCAATCCTCAACGAGTCCACCCTCAACGAGTCCACCTGCGCCGAGGCGGTAGCGACAACAAGAGGTGCGATGAGGAGGTATAACAATCTCTTCATAGTGCGAAATCTTACTTTTTAAGTCCGAAGTTCAACTCTTTGGCAAGTGCATCAAGAGGTACGGTATTCTGCTCTATAACGCGGTTCTTGAATGCTCCTTGCAATACCAGCGTATAGTCCACCGTGAAGGCGGAGTAGTCGCCCTTGCGAAGTTTTACCAAGAGTGGCAACGCTTTAAGCGAGAATGATGCTTTCAACGGTACGACAATCTGCGAACAGCGATGACGAGGCAAAGCCACCTCTCCGTTTAACTTAATCTGTCCGACACCACCGCCATTGTGGAGTATTCGCGCCCAGCCCTCCTTGATGACGATGTCGCGTGAGGTGTTGTTCGCTACCGTGAGAGTCAGTTTCCAACCCTCATCTAACGAGCCTCCCACCTTGTCAATTGAGACAACCTGAAACTTTGGCTTCTTGGGAGCCTGATTGCAACTTGTGATGCCGAATGTGGCGATACAGAGCAGTACCGCTACTATTGTGTATTTAGTAAGTCTTCTCATAACCTATTTTTGAGCAATATATATTTGAGCAATTCCGAAACTCTGCGAGCGTCTTGAAACCTTGCTGAACCCGACCTCGCGCAGGAGTGCCATAAAACTCTCCGGTGTTGCGAATTTGTCGATTGAGTCGGGGAGGTAGTGGTACGCGCTGTTGTTGTGCGATATGGCACGTCCGATAGCGGGCAGAATGTTGTGCGAATAGAGCCTATACACCCAACGTACCAATGCGCATTTCGGATTCGAGAACTCCAAAACGATAAGGTGTCCTCCCGGTTTTATTGTGCGCTTCAACTCAACGAGAGCCTCCTTCTGATGCTCAAAGTTGCGCACTCCGAAGGCTACGGTGGCGGCATCTACCGTATCGTCAGCGAGGGGGATACTCTCCACGCTGCACTCCTCCAAGGTGATGCGCTCGTCAAGCCCCTGCTTCTCAATCTTCTTCTTTGCTACGGCAAGCATCTCGCTTGAAAAGTCGGCGGCAAAGATGGAACTGCCATTGACCTTGCGTGCGATATCTATTGCAAGGTCGCCTGTACCTGTTGCCATATCAAGGATACGCTTCGCGCCCTTACGTCGCAGTATTCGCACCACGCGACGTCGCCACAGGCGGTCGATCTCAAAGGAGAGAATATGATTTAATTTATCGTAGGTCGGGGCAATGTCGTTAAACATTCCACGCACCATTTCGCTTTTAGACTCGTTATTTTCCATATCTTTTTCAAATAAAGATGAGTGCAAAGTTACTCATATTTTATGGATTTGGCAATTTCTATCCTCGAAACTATTGCTGTTGCTATATATACTACCGCCATAACCACCGCTATAAAGAGTAGATTAACTGCAACGATGCTCCACCCGTCAAGCGATATAGGCACCTCATTCAGGAAGTAGCCCATCTCGTCAAGTTTTACGACGTGTAGATGCTTTTGCACCAACGCTAACGCTATGGCAACGGCATTTCCCAAGAGAAGTCCGCGAAGGAGTATGCGTAGTGCGCGATGCGCAAATATGGCCCGCAACGAGCGATTTGTCATACCCAAACTCTTCAAAATACCAATCATTCGCGTCTGGTCAAGGACCAATATCAGAATGGCGGTAACCATATTGAAGATGGCAACAATCAGCATAATGGTCAAAATCACTACGGCATTTACGTCGTGTGTTTCAAGCCAGCCGAAGATATTGGCGTGTAGTTGTTGGCTGCTTATTGCTGCAAGATCTTCGTCGCCCTCGTACTCACTCATAAGGCGCACGTTTATAAGGTCGCTGGTCTGTGGCGACTCACTTGGTGAGTACAGCCGTATGGCGTAGCCTGTAATCTGGTCGTTGTTCCAGCCATTTATCTTTTGCAGGTTGCGTATATCTGTCAAGATGAGGTTTGCCCCGACATCGCCTAACGCCGAGTTGTAGATGCCACACACCTTGAACACCTCGCGGTGAGGAGCCTGCTCCTCCATAAAGAGCATCTCCACTCTATCTCCAACCTCTGCTTTCAGCCCTTTGGCTATGGCATTCGGTATGAGTATCTCCTTGCGTCGTCCCTCCGCAAACTGCATCATCTCCCCCTCGGCAAGACGCTCCTTGAAGAGTGTGAGGTGGGAGTTAGCCTCTACGCCCTTTAACATAAAGCCCATAGCCCCTTGTTCGGTGCGTATAACACCACTCTGAATTGCAAAGGACTCTACCGACTTGACGTTTGGCGTGGTGCAGATCAACCCTTTCAAGACCTCACTGTCCGTGATAGGTGCCGCCTGTTTGTGTCGTAGGGTGTTGGGGTTGCACAATGTTATATCGGAGACCATATCGGTCATAAGTTGCGATATGCTGTCGCGAAATCCCGACATTACGGCGAGACTCAATACCATTACGGCAATACTTACAGCAACCGCACTCGTTGCGATGTGCAACATCGCACTCTGTGAGGACTCTCCATTTGTCGCCGTACGTTTGGCTATGTAGCGGGGTAGATTCAACTTTGTTGGGTGTTAGTATTCTACTTTATCTTCGCTACTCTCCCACATCTTAAAGGCGGAGAGAGCCTCCTCGCGCATAATGTTTATGGTCGGTATTGCGCGTTTTGCGTAGGGCTTGGCAATCTCGTCGTAGATAAAGGAGTCGTCAAAGTTAATCGCCTTGGCATCATCTTTCGTATTTCCGTAGAAGATGCGCTCCACACCCGCCCAATAGAGTGCTGCAAGGCACATCGGGCAAGGCTCGCAAGAGGTGTAGCAGGTGCAACCCTTCAACTTGAATGTACCAACCTTGGCACAGGCAGAGCGAATGGCATTAACCTCCGCGTGGGCGGTAGGGTCGTTGTTTGCCGTTACGCGATTTGTTCCGGTGGCAATGACCTCTCCGTCGCGCACGATGACTGCTCCGAAGGGACCTCCTCCGTTTAGCACATTCTCTTTTGAGAGTTCAATTGCTTGTTGCATAAACTCCTTGTCGGCTTGTGTCAATTTGTAATCTCTCATATTAAACACCTCTCATTTTTGGCAAATTTAAACAATTTTTCTTATTTTTGTCCGTATAATATAACGAATAACCAATAAAATTTATATATAACTATGCTTTTAACACTCTTAACGTCAAATTATACAGGCGAAAATCAAGCCATAATGAATTTGACATCCAGCGAGGCCTTTATTATGATTATCATCGTAGGAGTCGCGGGAATGATTGTTCAGTGGAGGCTTCGTGCCGTCGTTGCGAAGTATTCGCGAGTACCTCTTCCGAGTGGTATGACGGGGGCGGAAATCGCGCGTATGATGTTGGAGGCACACGGTATCTACAACGTGAAAATCACCCATACGGGAGGTTTCCTTACAGACCACTTTAACCCGATGAATATGACAGTGAACCTCTCCGATGATGTCTATAACGGACGCTCAATAACCGCTGCGGCAATCGCTTGCCACGAGTGCGGACACGCCGTACAGCACGCTCGCGGATATGCTCCGTTGCGTATGCGCTCGGCATTGGTTCCCGTTGTCAATATCTCCTCAACTCTCGCCTCGTGGGTTGTTATTGTAGGTCTTATGATGACGGCTTGGACGGGTAGCGAGTTGGTGTGTTGGATAGGTGTTGGACTGATGTGCTTCTCGGCACTCTTCTCCATTATTACACTCCCTGTGGAGTATAACGCCTCAAACCGAGCCTTGGCGTGGTTGGAGACGAGTGGTGTGTTGGTCGGTAAAGATTTGGAGGGCGCGAAGGTTTCGCTACGATGGGCTGCCCGCACATATCTGGTGGCTGCACTATCGGCTATCGCCTCCATACTCTACTATATAACCCTGATTATGGGTCGCCGAAGAGATTAAACATAAACAAAATAAAACCCCTACAAAATGAAAAAACGCATCTTTAATGTTGTGCTGATTATCCTTGTGCTTGCCGGCGTATCGTTTGGCGTAGCCGCACTGCGCACCGAACACTCCGACAAACCGAAGTACATCTTCTACTTTATTGGCGACGGAATGAGTTTTAACCACATCCTCGGCACCGAGCAGTATAACGCTGCCAAGGAGGGCAAGAGCGAGGTGGAGCGACTAAACTTCTCGAAGTTCCCGGTTCGTAACTTCGTTACCAACTACTCAACCTCAAATCTCGTTACCGACTCGGCTGCTGCCGGCACGGCACTCGCTTCGGGTGTCAAGACGGCAAATGCCTCTATTGGTGTGGATCCGGAGGGCAACCACCTTCGCACCATTGCCGATGTCGCTTCGGAGTTGGGATATGCGGTGGGCTTGGTTACGAATGTGGGTATCAACCACGCCACTCCGAGTTGCTTCTATGGACACACTGCTGACCGCTTCGGATTTCCAAGCCTTATCGACGACTACATAGCAAGTGATGTAGCCTTTATTGCGGGCTCTACAATTATGGATATGAAGAGCGGACCGCAAGACCCGAAATATAAGCCTACATCAACCGCCGAGTTGGCAGAGCGTATTCGCAATGCGGGCATACTTCTCACGCTTGATGTCGAGGAGGCTGCCAAGGCAGAGGGTAAGCGCGTGGCGTTGGTGGCTCACGACAAGAAGAACGAACACGTGCCTTATGTTATTGACCGCAAGGGCGATGAGGTGCATACACTTGTCAATCACACAAAGGCGGCGATAGAGTATTTGGAGCGCAACTCAAAGGAGGGCTTCTTCCTGATGGTGGAGGAGGGTAAGTTGGACTACTCGGCACACGAGCAGGATGCTGTAACCACCTTCCACGAGGTGAACGAACTCGCACGTGCGGTTGATTTGGCTCTCGCCTTTGCCGAGAAGCACCCCGGCGAGACCCTTATTGTCGTTACCTCTGACCACGAGACGGGCGGTATGTCGCTCGGCTGGGACCACTACGAGATACGTATGAACCTTCTCACAGCACAGAAGACCTCAACCTTGCAGACTACCAAGAAGATTCAGCAGATGCGTAAGGAGGGAAATCGTAATTGGGAGGAGTACAAGCAGGTGTTGAGCGAGAATCTCGGTTTGTGGAGCGTAGTACCTGTAACCAAAGAGGAGGAGGCACTGCTCCGCCACGACTTCTACGACATCTTCTTGAAGTATGGACCGATGGTTGATGGACTGTATAACAAGAACGAGTTTTTGACCTACCACGCGATTCATATATTGAATAAGCACGCCTCAATAGATTGGACAAGCCTCTACCATACAGGTATGTACACTCCACTCTTCGTTGAGGGCGAAGGTGCAGAGAAGTTCTTTGAGTGCCGCGACCAGACCGAGATACCGAAGACTATCGCACGACTGATGGGCGGAGAACTGTAAAAACGGAAAACTAATTTTGCATTTTGCATTCTGCATTAAAAAAAGCTAATGGCTAATGGCTAAAAAAAACTATGTACACTTTTGACCACGACCTTTTCCTTTGGCTCAACTTTGATGGGGGCAAAGCGATGGATTTTATTATGAGTACGGTGTCGGGTACGCTGATGTGGCTACCACTCTACGCCTTTATTATATATTGGGCATTTCGCCATAAAGGATGGAAGAGTGCCTTGGTCTTTGTGCTGTGCATCGCCCTTGCCATAGGTTTGGCAGATGTGCTTGCAGGTATCTTCAAGCATCAGGGGTTGCTCAAAGATGTGTGGGAGTCCTTTCCGGTGCGCCTTCGTCCGATGCACACTCCGGAGTTGCAGGGCTTGATGCACGTTCCGTCGGGAGGACACGGACACTACGGCACTGTGTCGGCTCACGCTGCTACGGTGGTGGCGTTGGCGTGGATGTCGGGCTTGCTGATTAAACGTTGGTGGTATAGTGTGGCAATATCGTTCATCGTGTTGATTATCTGCTACTCACGCATATACCTCGCTTGCCACTTCCCGATGGATATACTCTTGGGCTCTATTTTGGGAACAATAACCGGTCTTTCAATGTATCTTCTTTGGACCAAGATGGACCTACTTCTGAAAAAGCACTAAAAAAGTTGCAAGTAAAGAATAGTTTTTATATATTTGCAATATGGTAACTTATAATGAGTTACGTATTTGAACGTATGGAGTAGGCTGAAAATCCAAAAAGAGTAGGCAGAACTATCTAAAACTATGATGTTATGAAGAAACTGTTAATGTTCGTGGTAGCCATCAGTTCTATGTTGATGGTATCGTGTGCCGGATCAGACGAGGCGAAGATCAAGGATCTTGCCGAGCAGTATGTTACAGCTTTTGAGTCGGGCGACTATGAGAAGCAGGTTGCTATCCAAAATGAGGTTATGCAATATCTTGAAAATGTTGATGAGGATAAGGTTGTCCTCTATCAGACTATCTTTGATAGCGTTGTATCGGGCGGAAATGGCTCTGTTAATGTTGCTGATGTTGCCGCTGTGATGGAGCAATACTCTTCGGACGCAGATGCAGTAGGTGCGATTGAGGATGCGATAGATGATGTCGTTGAGTTCTTTGAGGACCTCGTAGATGATATTCTTGATATTTTGGGCTTGTAGAGGGCGTAAATATCTCGTAATAGACCTCCCGATAATTTGGGAGGTCTTTTTTTGTTGTTGACGAGACTTGGCTCGCTCCATACTGCTGCGCAGTATTTCGCTTCGCCTTGCCTCGTCAGGCTATGACAAAAGATGAAGACAAATGGCGCGAAGCGCGGTGTTTGTTGTAGATATATGGCTTCCCAAGCAAACTTGTAGCCCTCTATCTACAACAAACGCCACCCTTTGGGTGGCATTTGTCTTCATCTTTTGTTCAGAGCTGTTGACGAGGCTTGAACTCGTGACCTCTTCCTTACCAAGGAAGTGCTCTACCACTGAGCTACAACAGCATTTGTTGCTTAAAGCGAGGGCAAAAGTAGCACTTTTTTTTATATTCGCCAAATTTGGCAGTAAGAAATTTACGGTATCACACAAAAAAAGGTGTTGCCCAAGCGGAGCAACACCCATAATTATCGTGGTAAATCTCAATCTCTTACCAGCCGAGCGCAGGTTTAACGATACCGAACATCAACCACGCTACAAGGAACGTAACCACAATGTTGAAGCACTGTGTGCCGAGGAAGGCGTACAGGATATTGCGGTTATCCTTGGAGATGATATCCTTCAAGCGGGTATCCATACCGATACAAACGAATGCCAATGAGAAGAAGAATGTCGAGAAGGTCTTTGCCATTGAGGTCTCGGCCAACTTCTTCGCCTCCCAATCAGGGAAGATGTGGTTGCTCTGCAAGAGGCTGAATACCAACGATGCAAGAACAAAGCCCAACACGAACTTCGGGAACTTCTCCCATACAAGGCTCAACGATGGACGGTGCAACTTGCCATCACCACCCTTTGATGCGAGGTAGGTTGCGATGCAGAATGCCACAACGCCAATCAACACATTCTGTGTTGCCTTAACAATCATTGCAGTCTTATTTGCAGCGTCGTTAATCATATCGCTGGCAGCAGCCACACCACTTGTGGTATCAACAGTACCGCCAATCCAAGCACCCATAATCTCGTTCTGTACATTAGGAGTGTCTGTAAGCAGTGGCACGACAAGTTTTGCCAAATAAGGCATCAGATAGATCATCGGAACGGCGATAATCAAGACAACCGAGATGATATAGGAGAGGTGCTTCTCCTCAACCTTTGCAACACCACCCGATGCGATACAAGCCGACACGCCACAGATTGTTGCACCACTTGAAAGTGTCATCGCAGCACGCTCCTCGACCTTCATCTTGCGAGAGAGCCAGAAGCCGAACAACCACACGCAGGTAACAACGATGCAGGCCTGCACGATACCCGTAACGCCCGACGCTACGAAGTCGCGGAAGAGAATGGTTGCACCGAGGCAGACAACACCAATCTTGATGAAGAACTCGCCCTGAATAGCCGGTTTGAGCCACTCCGGAATATGGAAGCAGTTGCGGATAATCAGACCGAAGATTACCGAGAAGAATACCGCCTCAAAGCCGAACTCCTTGACGATAGGAATCTTCGCTACCAACTGTGCCAAGAGCGACACCGAAAAGACCACTACGAAGGACCAGAAGAGACCTCTCAATGGTCGCGAGAGGAGTTTGTTGCCGATGTAGAGGGTTACAAGTGCGATAATGAAGAGCGCACCGATATTAAAAAGACTCTTAACGACCGGATCTACCTCATTGAAGTAGTCCTGAATCTTGGCAAACCAAGACTTCTCCACCACCACAGGAGCCTCCTCTGCTTGCGCCTCTGCCTCAACGAGAGAGACCTCCTTGGTAGGTAAAACCACCTCTTTGGCAGGTAACTCGGCAGGGGTAGCAGCCTCTGCTTTTGCTTCGGTAGTGGCAGCATCCTTTATTGGATAGGAGAGAACCTCCTTCTCCTCGGCTGCCTCCTTCTCCTCCGAAGTTGATACAAGTTCAGCGATTTTATCGTACAAAATCTTTGTGTCAGGTACCTTGACGACATCTTTAATCTCGGTGTATGTACCCGCCAAACCTGCAATTACAAGGAGTGGAATGGCAAGAAATGTTACCACCCAATCCTCTACCAATAATTTCTTCCAAATGTTTTTCATAATTATATGGTTAATATGTTTTCCGTTAGAACGATGCTGTAACCAATACCTTCAATGTGTTGCAGAAAGGACGGTTATTCTTGAACATCTTGTATCCTCCGAGGTGGTGCTCCAATGAGTATGCTACCTGCAAGCGAACATACTTGATCGGCTGATAGCCCGCGCAGATCATATAGCGCATATCGGAGTTATTCTTTGCGTTGCGAGCGTCAAGTGCGAAGTAGTCCACCATAGCACCTAACCACGCATAGCCCGGCATCTTTTGTGCGTAGAACTTATAACCTCCCGACACATAAGCACCTGCCGAGTGAAGGTTTGCAGTCATACCGCCGATATACTCGCCTCGCACGAAGCACTTTTTTGTGGTGTAGTCAAGACCACCTCCCCAACGGTGTGAGGTGACATAGTCGGCACTGCCTGTCCAGCCATACTCGGTAGCCTTTGCAGCAGATAGTACATTCTCGCCCCACTGATAGTAACCCGCGATGGCAAGCTCCTTCATAGGCTTTACGGTCAGACGAGCCATAATATCCTTTGACTTGTTGTTATCCTTGATATTCATACCGTTACCATTAAGGATAGCGACATTGTAGTTCAAGACGCTGTAACCTTCCTTGTGGATAAAGCCTCCCATAAACTCAATACCGAAGTCTCGGGCGGTCATATTGATACCGAGTACATCGTCGCTACTATTCTTTGCGAGTCGGCATACGGCATACGAGTAGTCAATAAAGTCGTATTTGCTTGGGCTGATAGAGGCCTCAAACGAGAACTTATTCTTGAACTGACCAAACTGCACGCCAAACTCCTTTACAGGACGATAGCGCACCCACATATCAAGCACAGGGGAACTCTTTGGAATGCGGGCAAGGTCAAAGTAGAAGCGGTAGTCAACCGTTGCCCCCTTCTTACCGCGATAGAGGTCGCCTTTGAAGTCCAAACGCGCACGACGCACGTGGAATGTTGAGGAGTTGTCCGCATCAGTCCAGTCGTAGGCAGCCTGCACGAAGCCCGAAATTTTTATATACTGCTTAACCTTCTCCCAAGTGGCAGCGCGCTTCTCTGCCTTCGTAAGGCGAGCCTCCAACTCCGCTATCTTGTCGGTAGCAGGAGCTGTCTGTACCTCGCTCTGTGCGGGAGCATCTTCCTGCGGAGTGGTTGTCTGCTTGCCATCGGTGGCAAATGCTGTTGCCGAGATGGCGATAATTGCTAAAAGTGTGATGTAAAATCTCTTCATTATAATAGTGTTAAAGGGTTTTATAAACTTCACAAAGATATATTAAAATAGGTATTTACCTGTCGGTATTTATACCTATTCTTACAAATAGAGAGTGTCCAAACAACTCTTGGACACCCCCTAAATGGTCTATTGAACTACCTCTTCTTGGCTTTGTGTTCTTTGAGGTAGTCAATGCAGAAAGCACCCTTTTGCGCCTTATACTTTGTTAGATTTGAGCCCGAATGCCAAGTGGTATATCCTCCTGTCAAACCGGCATCGTAGAGACCTCTAATCTCCTTCTCAACATCTGCCGCATCGTAGCGCAAGCCGTTCTTATCCACGTGGCGCATTACAGGATAAGCCTGTACCCAAGTACGCACTGCCGCAGGGGTAGGCGTTGCCGCCTGACGTTGCTGTACGCGCTCTCCCCACGCCTTCAATATCTCGTAAGGGTGGTTCCACGGCTTCTTGATGCCGTAGTAACCATTTGTGAAGTGGTCAGGGTATGGCATACCGCAGATCGCGTCGCAGATATTGGAAATCGCAGGCCAATACTGTCCGTAGGCTGTGGTGTAACCCGGATTTGCCGCCTCGCCAAAGACATCTATCGAGACGTATGCTCCGACGGCGTGAATCTCGTCGCAAGCGTACTGCACAAATCGCTGAATAGCCTGAACCTTGCTCTCGTTGTAGCGGTTGTGGTAGTCAATCAACTTCTCGACCTTCGTCATTCGGTCAGGGAAGCACACATAGTCAAAGTTGATCTCGTTGAAGCCAAACTTGCGCACAGCCTCCTTCGCCAATTCGACGTTGAACTGCCACACCTTACGGTCGTAGGCACTCGGCCAATAAGCCTTGTTGTGCTTGAAAGGCTTGCCCGTAGCCTTCTCGGTGATAGCGACCTGCGGGTGGTCCTTCACGAGGTGCGAATCCTTAAAGCAGGTGATACGTCCAACCACATAGAAACCCTCCTCGTGGAGTCGCTTCACAGCCTTGCGGTACATCTCCTCCTTGTTCTTGCCGGCGTAGCGGTGGTTTGTTGGCGAATACTTCGCCATCGCCTCCGCCTTATATCCCGGACACTCGTTATCCTTAATATCTATAACAAAGGTGTTTATCTTGGTCTCCTTTGCAAAGGCGATATAGGACTCAATGTTGCCGATTACCGATGGCGAGATATTCAGATAGAGCGAGTAGCACGCCTCCGGCATCTTGTTGTTCGCAAACTTTACGCGCTCCGTAGGGTAGAAGTCGCAACCGATAGCCTCTCCGCCACCAAACGGGTTTTTGATAGCCTTGTGAATCTTGTCGTACTTGTCGGCCTTGTATCGCAACATCGCCTCCTTCTTTGAGAATACGATGTACTTACCGTAGATAAAGCCCTTGACCTTGCCCTGCTGTACCTTGTAGCGGTGGGCGCGTCCGTCGGGGCGCAACGAGTCGTAGTCAAGCACCTTCAACTCCTCACCCTTCTCGGTCTGACCTCCCACGAGAGAGGTTTCGCAGTCGGTGATTATAGAGGCAGGGGTGCGAACATAGACAACCTTCTCCTTCACCACCTCGCGTGGGTTCTCTACCAACGACTGCTCCTTGACGTAGGCGTACTGCTTCTTGGTAATCTCAATAGGGATATACTTGGTCTTCTCCACCTTTACTGTCTTGCCGATATTGGCTCTGACCTTGCCACCGCGCACCCTTGTCTTATCTTTGCTGACGTTTCCCTCCTCGTCAATAGAGTAGAGTTGCACCTCGGCGGTTGCCGATGCGAGATAACGCTCCTGAATGTTGTCGTCCTGACCGCACGCCACCATAGCGAGCATAGCCAATAGGTAGAGTAGAGATTTTTTCATAATCTTTTTGGGTAAATAAGTGGTATTTTACACTATGATGGCAAGACCCTGTTGAAAGTCTTACCACCTCTTGTCTTGTACCCCCGAGCAGAATCGAACTGCTATTTAAGGTTTAGGAAACCTTCGTTCTATCCGTTGAACTACGGAGGCATATGGGAGTGGGTAAAGAGCGATTTTCGGCGTTAAGCATCGGATGTTGAGCTGCCCACATACGATTA
This sequence comes from Alistipes sp., assembly GCA_017536605.1. Taxonomy (GTDB): domain Bacteria; phylum Bacteroidota; class Bacteroidia; order Bacteroidales; family Rikenellaceae; genus Alistipes. Next base: position 1,589 of record JAFXHB010000120.1, on the reverse strand, counting down.
AGTATGCTGCGAGCCCAACACCTCGCTTGCCTTGAAACTCATCTCTTTATCCACTCCCTCATATAAGCTTACTCGTTGAGAATTTCAAGCATCTTGATAGTCGCATCAGGAATCTTGGTACCAGGACCGAAGATTGCCGCTGCACCGTCCTTATAGAGTTGCTCGTAGTCCTGTGCAGGGATTACACCGCCGACAACGACGATAATATCCTCGCGACCAAGTTTAGCGAGCTCCTCAATAATCTGCGGAACGAGTGTGAGGTGTCCTGCTGCGAGCGAAGATACACCTACGATATGAACATCGTTCTCCACAGCCTGCTTTGCAGCCTCGGCAGGGGTCTGGAACAGAGGTCCCATATCCACGTCAAAGCCGATATCGGCATAACCTGTTGCTACAACCTTGGCACCACGGTCGTGTCCGTCCTGACCAAGTTTAGCAATCATAATACGAGGCTGACGGCCCTCCTTCTTTGCGAATTCGGCGCACATCTGCTTTGCCTTCTCAAAACTATCATCTCTCTTCATAGCCGAACTATAAACTCCCGAAATTGAACGAATAACTGCCGAGTAGCGACCTACCTCAACCTCGCAAGCGTACGAAATCTCGCCGAGGGTAGCACGTACCTTTGCAGCCTCAACTGCGAGTTCGAGGAGGTTGCCCTTGCCTGTCTTCACGCACTCTGTGATTGCTGCCAAAGCCTTATCTACGGCTGCCTGATCGCGGTTGGCCTTCAACTCATTAAGACGCTTAATCTGGCTCTCGCGAACTGCGGTGTTATCCACAGCGAGGATATCGATTGGAGCCTCCTTTGCAAGGCGGTACTCGTTCAAACCGATAATCTTCTGCTCGCCAGAGTCGATACGAGCCTGTGTGCGGGCGGCTGCCTCCTCGATACGCATCTTTGGCACGCCTGTCTCAATAGCCTTTGCCATACCACCAAGCGACTCAACCTCCTCGATCAAAGCCCAAGCCTTGTGAGCGATCTCGTTGGTGAGGCTCTCTACGTAGTACGAACCTGCCCAAGGATCGACTGTACGGCAAACATTGGTCTCCTCCTGAATATAAATCTGGGTGTTACGAGCAATACGAGCCGAGAAGTCGGTTGGGAGGGCGATAGCCTCGTCAAGGGCGTTGGTGTGGAGCGACTGGGTATGACCAAGTGCTGCACCCATAGCCTCGATAGCTGTACGACCAACATTGTTGAATGGATCCTGCTCTGTGAGCGACCAACCCGAAGTCTGCGAGTGGGTACGCAATGCAAGCGACTTTGGATTCTTTGGCTCGAACTGCTTCACAATCTTCGCCCACAACATACGCGCTGCACGCATCTTGGCAATCTCCATAAAGTGGTTCATACCGATAGCCCAGAAGAAGGACAAACGAGGTGCGAAGGCGTCAATCGACATACCTGCGTTGATACCTGCGCGGAGATACTCCAAACCGTCTGCCAAGGTGTATGCCAACTCGATGTCGGCGGTAGCACCAGCCTCCTGCATATGGTAACCCGAGATAGAAATTGAGTTAAACTTCGGCATATTCTTCGAGGTGTACTCAAAGATGTCGGCGATGATACGCATCGAGAATTCTGG
>JAFXHB010000119.1 GCA_017536605.1 Alistipes sp. | reverse complement strand
GAGCAACACGAGCGAACATACTGCCCACGAAATAAGGAGTGCGATAATGAGATTGTCGTTCACCAACTCCACGAAATATGTGCCGGCAAGTTGCGACTTCAAACCCTTGAAGAGTGCGAAGTAGAGGATTGCGGTGAGCGAAACACCACACCAAAGCGCACCAAAACGGCGGAACATCTTCATATATCGGAACGAGAATATCAGTCGCGAAATCCACATCACGATAGTACCCATCGTAAAGGCGAGGACTACCGAGAGGAGAATTGCCGAGACGATACCCATTGCTCTGTCAGCCTTGATATATTCGCCCAACTGCTCAATAGAGATCTCTGGGTTTGAGCCAATCTTGAAGAGTGCTACCGCTACCGCCGAGCCGAGCAGACAGAAGATGAGCGACACGGTGGTAGATGTTGGCAGACCGAGCGAGTTGTACAGGTCAAGCAAGATAACATTTGCAAACATCACTCCCACGTAGAGGAACATCACCTCCTTGAAGGAGAACTGCACGGGATCAAACATCTGGTGTCGTGCCACGTCCATCTTACCGCTTGATGTCAATGCGCCGATAATGATACCGATTGAGGCGACAATAAGGATTGTGCGGAATGAGGCAGCCTTTGAGCCGAGTGCCGAGTTGAGGAAGTTCACCGCATCGTTGGTAACACCGACGTATAGTCCCGATATGGCGAGGAGGGCGAGAATTACTACCATCGCATAGTACATCACCTTCTCCCAATTTATGCCCGCCTCTTCGGCTGATGCGGGCGCATCGGTTGTGTCGGCTGTTGCGGTGTCGGCTGACACCTCCGCCTGTGCAGGGCTCTCCGGAGTTACCGCCTCAACCGCTGTTGCAGGTTTTGGCTCACTCTGCTCAACTTGGGCAAAGACCGAAGTTGTTGCGAAGAGCAGTGCAATGAGAAACGATATAAGTCTCGTCATAGATCAAAAAGTTTGGTTTTTCACTCTACAAATATAGAAATTTTCGCTCCAAGATGTTTGACTCCTCCGAAATCTTAACATAAATTTAACATACAAAAAGGGGTGCTGTTCCTGCGGAGCGGCACCCCTCTAACCGATTAAATTTATCGCTACTCGTTTGCGAAGGCTTTGAGTTTTGCAATCTCCTCTGCCCAAATCTCCTCGTTCGGAGTTTCAAGAATGAGTGGGATATTATCAAAGAGTGGCGATGAGGCGATAAATCGGAAGCACTCCCAACCGATAAAGCCCTCACCCAACGATGCGTGGCGATCAACGTGCGAGCCGAGAGGCTTCAATGCGTCGTTGAGGTGCATTCCACGCAGATATTTCAGCCCGACGATGCTATCCACCTGGGCAAAGGTCTTTTGGCACGCCTCCTCGCTTGAAAGGTCATATCCCGCAGCAAAAGAGTGGCAGGTGTCTATGCAGAAACCGACGCGCGACTTATCCTCTACCTTATCTATAATATGTGCGATATGCTCCCACGCAAAACCGAGGTTTGAGCCTTGCCCTGCCGTGTTCTCTATCACGGCGGTAACGCCATTTGTGCGGTCGAGAGCCATATTTATCGACTCGGCGATACGGTCAAGCGACATCAACGACGTAATCTTGCCGAGGTGGCTTCCGGGGTGGAAGTTGAGGCGGTCAAGACCGAGCAGTTCGCACCGCTTCATCTCCTCAAAGAATGACTCGCGCGACTTCTGCAACCCTTCAAGTTCGGGGTGTCCGAGGTTTATGAGGTACGAGTCGTGAGGCAGAATCTGCTGTGCCGTATATCCGCACTCCTTGCACGCCGCCTTAAATCGCTCGCACTGCTCTGCCGTAAGGGCTGGTGCAAGCCACTGACGCTGATTCTTCGTAAAGAGGGCAAAGGCGGTTGCTCCGATACTCTTTGCATTATATGGCGCATTCTCCACGCCACCTGATGCACTTACGTGCGCTCCAAAAAATTTCATAAAGGCTCTTATTTTTTACAAATATAGATATTTTTCCTCGTTTTTCACGTAAAAAAGCGTAAATTTGTACTCATTAGAATATCTACTACTATGCGTAAATTTCTATCTCTTTTTATTATTTTATGCACCACACTGCTCTCGGCAGTGGCGCAGAATAGCGACTCCGTGCGATTGGTAACAGCACCGCGCGAAAGTATCACCCTTCCCAAAGGGGCGGAGGGATATACGGTAAAGAGGGTAAATATATTCTCCTCTACGCAGACAATCTCGGTTATCCGCTACTCTCCACGCCACTTCTCCACTGCAATAGTGTTGCCGAAGGAGTTGTCGCACCTCTCCGCCACAGCCATTGCGAGTGGTGCAGATTTTGGCGTGAATGCGGGGTATTGGGACGTAACAAATTCGTTGCCATCAACATTCTTGCGCATAGATGGGGAGCAGATAGCCCAGACCGCAGAGTATGAGAAGGAGCGCGTTGATGGTCTTCTCTGCATCGGTCGCCGACGTGTGGTGATAGATGCTTGCAAGGCGGGCGAGGAGGCTTCGTTTGCTGCAAAGTATGAGGATATCTTGGCTTCGGGACCTCTCCTTATAGATGAGGGCAAGAGCGTGGACCACAACGCTTATACGAAGAATATGGTTGAGGCGGCACATAAAAAGGATATCGGAGCCCACTACACCTATGTTCGTCGCCACCCTCGTACTGCAATCGGCACCGACCGCAAGGGTAAGGTCTATCTCGTTGTTGTTGATGGTCGCTCGGCGGGCAATGCCGATGGAGTTACGATAGCCGAACTGACCAAGATATGTGAGTGGCTTGGCTTGTGCGATGCGATAAATCTTGACGGTGGAAGTTCATCAACGATGTGGGGCAAACAGGCGGGCGTGATAAACCACCCAAGCCGTAACAGAAAGTTTGACCACGAAGGCGAGCGCCGAGTATCAAGCATACTCTCCGTTAAGAGAAGATAGTTTGTTATACAATCCCCAAAACAAATAAGAGGTGTGTCCTGTGGATACACCTCTATTATTATTGTACCTTCTTTTTAGAAGTGCTTAACGCTCTCGCCTACAACCGCCGAGAGGAGGTTGTTTGCTGCCGAAGATGCTCCGATACGGAAGAGGTCTGTTGTGAGCCACTCCTCGCCGAGAATCTCCTCGACGATTGTGTAGTACAACGCCGCGTCCTCCGGTGTGCGAACACCGCCCGCAGCCTTGAAGCCCACCTTCACGCCCGTCTTCTCGTAGAAGAGTTTGATGGCGCGACACATCACAACCGCAGCCTCCGGTGTAGCCGCGACATCTATCTTGCCCGTTGAGGTCTTGATAAAGTCTGTTCCCGCCAACATTGAGATTAACGACGCATCGTGAATTAACTGCGAGGTCTTCAATGCTCCCGTTTCAAGGATAACCTTCAAGATGGTGTCCTTGCCCATCTCCTGACGGATAACCTCTACCTCGGCAGCCGCCTCGTCGTAGTGCCCCTCCAAG